>CAZURF010000001.1:0-1606 GCA_964623555.1 uncultured Akkermansia sp.
ATGGCGGAACCCATCAGCACAGTGATGATCCCCACCACCAGCATGATTTCAATCAAGGTGAAGCCGGCCGGGGCGGTGCGGCGGAGGGAGTAGGTTGGTAGATTCATTCTGTTCGTAATTTTACCCCGCCTGAAGCGGAAGACAATCCAAGTCGCAGTTGCGGGACCGGGGCGGGCGGCGGCAGACGGGACGGAAGAGGCGCCGTCACCGCGGCGGCTGCCGGAGGAAGCGGACGGGCCGCCGATGGAGCCGCCTGGACCGGGAAATTTCCGTCGTAACTGAGTTGGAGACGCAAATGCCGGACGGTCATCCCGGCAGAGCCGACGGGACATTGCCAATCCAGCTGATTCTCCCCGGCTGACAACCCGCCCGGGGGCACGTGGGCGGTCACCGTCCTCCAACCCGCGTAGGCGAGCCCCGCACCACCGGAAGTCCAGCGATAGCCGGCATCGTCAAGTGCCGGCAACTCCACCGCCACCGCCGGCAAGGGCCGGCCGTTGATCCAAAGCAGAGGTTCCTCGCCCGGCGCCAGCCCGGCCACCTGCGCCTCCACCCGGGCGTGGGCGGGGGCGGCGGTGACGGGAATGAGGAAACGAACCGGCATCTGGGGCACAATTTTCAACGGTCCGGCATCCACCACCGCATCGATGATGCGGTCCTTTTTTTCATCTTGGGGAGCCCGCCGGCCCTGGCCGTGCAGCTCGTCCGCCGGAAAAATCTTACCGGAAGGCGAGAGATACAAGCCCGGCGGAGCCCATCCGCTGGCCGCCAGCACGAGCGGTTCGACCCAGGATAGCTCCGCCCGGCTGAGCACCGGCCGGGTTCCGGTGGCCTCCACCACCAACTGGCCTGGCCCGCCCAAGGTCTCGCGGTCCAGCAGAAGCGTGCGGGCATGGAGCGGCGCCGCGCCTTCATAAAGATTGCCGCAGAGGGTCACCGCCCGTGCCGGCCCCTGCCAGATCAGCCGGGCAAAGCCACCCTGGGTTTCCTCAAAGACCAGGGTCACCGCCAGACGGGATTGCCCGGGAGGAGGCCGAACCGAGGCCCGCCAAACGGTCATGTTCGCCCCCGCCGCAGTCTGCACCGGGCCAAACCATGCCGGAGGGATCAGGGAAATGGACGCGTCCCAGACGGCGCCGGGAATTTCCCCTGTCGGCGGCGCCTGGGCGGGCAAAAGGCAGGCCATCCAGAGGAGACAGATGGCCGCGGCCAGGCGATAGCCAAAGGGTCTTCTCCTCTTCACGAGAACAGCTTGGCAGGCCGGGCCCGGGAAACCTCCGGGAAGACCCCGCCTTGCTCACGCCGTACGTGAACAACCGCCCAAACGGGGGGAAC
This sequence comes from uncultured Akkermansia sp., assembly GCA_964623555.1. Classification (GTDB taxonomy): domain Bacteria; phylum Verrucomicrobiota; class Verrucomicrobiia; order Methylacidiphilales; family Verrucolacustridaceae; genus Verrucolacustris. The sequence goes on from CAZURF010000001.1 coordinate 1,336, forward strand.
AACTTATTATAGGTTTTTTCGCATCCCGGACATGGCGTCAAAGATGCTGGTAATGATCGAGTACACCACCGCCCCGACCACCAGGGCGATGATCACAATGATGACGGGCTGGATCAAAGCGGTGATTCGCTGGATTCTCCGGTCCATTTCCTTTTCGTAACGGGCCCCCGCTTTGTCGAGGGCCTTGGCCAACTCCCCCGTTTGCTCTCCCACCGCCACGAGGTCGAGAAAGGTGTCGGAAAAACCGCCTACCTGCCGCAAGGCCCGGCTG
>CAZURF010000001.1:1616-47854 GCA_964623555.1 uncultured Akkermansia sp.
ATATCCCTCGGAAACCTGCTCGGAGGCCTTTTCCAGCCGGGCGCGGAAAAAAGTGTTGGGGGTCGCCCGCGAGACCAGTTGCATCGCCTGAAGCAGGGTAACCCCGTTTCCCAAGAGATTCGCCAACGTCTGGCTGAACTGGGCGTAAAAGGCCGCCTCCAAGACCGGGCCGGCCACCGGAATTTTCACCCGGGCCTGGTCCCACCAAAGCCGCCCCGCCGGTTTCTGGATCGCCTGCCAAAAACCAAGCCCGCCCAGCCCCAACAGCGCGAGCACCATCCAGCCCCATTGGACCAGAAAGCGACTGGTGCCCAGCAAAAGCCGGGTGATCAGGGGCGGCTGTTGGGTTTTGAAAAGCATTTCCAACTGCGGCACCAGCACGACGACAAACAGACCCATGAGCAGAATTCCCGCTCCGGTGACAAACATCGGATAGATCAGGGCCTGAACCACCCGGCCTTTTAGGTCGCTGAGCTTTTTCAGATACAGCACCTGCCGCTGGAGGATGGGGCCCAGCGCACCACTCACCTCCCCCGCCGCCACCAGATTGCAGTAGAGGTCGGAAAAGCTTGGGGAGGCCACCTTCAGCGCCCGGGAAAGACTTACTCCCTCCCGAACCTGCGTCCGGAGACTTTCCGCGACCGCCTTCAGCGCGGAGGCCTCCGACCTTTGCTCCATCATCCGCAGCGCCCCCTCCAGTTGCAGGCCGGCATCCAGAAGATCCCCCAACTCCTCCGTAAAGGAGATGATTTGCCCCTCGTTCATCTGACGCTCGGCCGGAGCCGCGCCCCCGGTGGAAGATTCATGACCCGACGCTTTGACAGCGCCCTCCAGCTGCAAGCGGATGGGCTGCAGGCGCTGCCGACTCAGCTGGGCCAACGCCTCCTGCCGGCTTTTGGCCTCGAGGGTGCCGCGGGTCCGCCCGCCCCCGGGCACGATGGCTTCGTAGATGAACGCCGGCATGTCAGCCCGTGGAATTCTTGGCGGCTTCCGTGGCCGTCACCCGCACCACCTCCTCGATCGTGGTGGTGCCCTCCGCCACCTTGTCCCAGCCGTCCTCCCGCAGGCTCTTCATCCCCTGAGAGCGGGCCAGCTCCTTGAGGGCGGCGTTCGATTCCCGCCGCGTGATCATCTCCTGCAGTTGCGTGGTCACCAGGCAGATCTCGTAAATCGCGCGCCGGCCCTGGTAACCGGTCTGACGGCACCGGTCGCACCCCACGGCCCGGTGGGCGGTGGCCGCCTTTTCCGGGGGAATGCCGATTTCCTTGATATATTCCTCGGAATAGGAACCTTTCTCGCAACACCACGGGCAAAGCACCCGCACCAGCCGCTGGGCCAGGAACGCGCGCACGGAGGAGCCCACCAGAAACGGCTCGATTCCCATGTCCACCAGACGGGTGATGCCGCCGATGGCGTCGTTGGTGTGCAGGGTGGAGAACACGAGATGCCCGGTGAGTGCGGCGCGGATGGCGATCTCCGTCGTCTCCACGTCCCGCATCTCTCCCACCATCACCACGTTTGGGTCGCCCCGCAGAATACTCCGCAGGCCGGCGGCAAAGGTCAGGTTAATCTCAGGCTTCACCGCGATCTGCACCACCCCGGGAATTTTGTTTTCCACCGGATCCTCGATCGTGACGATCCGCCGGTCCTTGGAGTTCAGGGAGGCCAAAAAAGTGTAAAGGGTGGTCGACTTTCCGGATCCGGTCGGCCCGGTGATCAGGACGATCCCGTTGGGCAGCGCCAGCAGGCTGCGCACCTTCTGCTCGTTAACGGGACTGAGGCCCAGCTGGGCAAAATCGAAACGCTGCTGCCCGAGCAACCGCAGGCTGATCGACTCCCCCGTGACCGAGGGAATGGTCGCCACGCGGACGTCAATCGGGCGTCCCTCAAACTCGAGGTTGATCCGACCGTCCTGAGGCAGGCGCCGCTCCGCAATGTCCAGATGGGCCATGATCTTGATGCGGGAAATCAGGGAGGCCTGGAACAGCTTGATCCGGGGAGGCACGGGAATGTTCCGCAACACGCCGTCGATCCGGTAACGGACCTGCAGGTCGTCCTCCAGCGGCTCGATATGGATATCCGTCGCCCGCTCCTGGAGCGCCTCCCGGATGATCTGATTGACGAATTTAATCACCGAGGCCTCCGAATCGTCCGCATCCAGAATGGTGGTCTCCTGCTCTAGGTCGCTCGGGGGCGGCAGATCGCCACGCCCCTCCAGGATCTCATCAAAGGTCTCCGCCCCGACGCCGTAACCCGCCCGCAGGCCGTCAAGGACGGCCCGGCGCGGGGCCAGCATCCAACGGGTGTTCCCCTCCCAGAATCCGGCCAGGGCCTGCCGACCCAGGTGGTCAAACGGGTCAAACCCGAGCACGGGCAACGGCTCCCCCTCGGCGGGCGTGATAGGAAGAAGACGGTGACGCAGCGCAATGCGCGCCGGAAACTTTTCGCGCATCGGGGCGGGAATCGGCGGAATTTCCTCCGACCAGACCGGCAAGCCCAGTTTTTCCCCGAGCTTCTGGGCGAACACTTTCTCATCCACCTGCCCGGTATCCAGGAGCGCGCTGATCATGGAACGCTGGTCGGTGGCGGCGGCGGCGACCGCCTGCTCGCAAGCGGGCAGATCCTTGGCGCCGGACTGTTCCGCCAGCTGCACCAGGGTCTGCCGGAGGTTCATAGCGGCAACACCCGGGTCAAACGCTCGGGGTTCAGGCCGGCCAACTCTTTCGTCACAAAGCGCCCGTCCTCCCGGACCAGTTTGCCGTCAAAAAAGATCCGCCCGCCACCGTGGGCCCGGGCCTGCAGACAGACAAGGTCCCAATGAACCTGCGAACGATTGCCGTTGTCCGCTTCCTCATAGGCCTGTCCGGGGGTGAAATGAAAGGAGCCGGCGATCTTTTCGTCGAAAAGGATATCCCGGATGGGCTGATGGAGGTAGGGGTTCAGTCCCAGGGAGAATTCACCGATGTAACGGGCGCCGGCATCGCTGTCGAAAATCTCCTCGAGCTGCCGGCTCTTGTCCCCCGCCCGCGCCTCCACGATCTTTCCCCGGGAAAATTTCAACCGGACATTGTCGAAGGGAATCCCCCGGTATACCGCCGGCGCATTGAAGGTGACCTGTCCTTCCACGCTGTCCTTCACGGGCGCGGTGAACACCTCGCCGTCGGGAATGTTTCTCTCCCCCACGCAGGGAATGATCCCGATTCCCTTGATCGAGAAGCGCAGATCGGTGCCCGGGCCGGTGATATGGACCCGGTTCGTCCGACGCATCCGCCGCACCAACGGTTGCACTGCCCGGGCCAGCTTCCGGTAATCGAGGGTGCAGACCCGGAAATAAAGGTCCTCAAAAGCCTCCGTGCTCATGCCCGCCGCCTGGGCCATGGCCGGAGTGGGCCAGCGCAGCACGACCCAGCGGGTGTGGTTGATCCGGCGATCGGAAATGGGGCGTAGGATTTTGCCGGCCAGTTTCTGCTTTTCGGCGGGGACATCGCTGGATTCAAAGGCGTTCTGGGAACCCCGCAAAGCGATGTAGGCCTGCATCTCCCTCATTTTTTTCAGGTCGTGGCGCAGGCTGAATTTCAGCGCCCGCTCCGTCACCCCGCGGCCCAGTTCGCGCGACACCTTGCCGGCATGCAAATGAACCAAGGGGTCCGCCCCCCGGGCGCGCACGGAGCGAATCAGCTCGACCATGAAATCCTCGGGAATTTCCGACGCATCGATCCAGACCCGGTCTCCCCGGCGCAGGGCGGTGGAGTATCCCGTGAGAAGATCCGCCAACCGACGGTAGCGGGGCTCCTTCACGCCCCCCTTCCCCCCGGAAAGGCCGTGCGGTATCTTAAGGTCACATGTCGGCTCATCCCTGTAAGTTTCAACCAGTCGCCATCTTTGGCAAGCTGGCCGCTGTCGTTCTTCTTATGTTTCCCGCTTCGCTTCCGGCCCAGGAGCAGGCGGGAGGAAAACTGGCCGGGCGGGCAACGATTCAACTGCGTAACGCCTCCTATCGTTCCGATTTGGGAGGCATGGATCTCGTCCTGGCCCCCACCAACCTCATCCCGGAGATCCGCCGACTGCGCATGGAGACCTGGCGCACCGACGGGCTCGCCGTCACCCGCAGCCCGGACGGGGAGGAAAACCCCGTGGGAGTGCGCATCGATTTCGCCGACGGCTACAAAAATTTGGATCTCAAGGCCCTCGGCCAGGCCGCCGCCAACGCGGCGACCGCCCGGACCAAAACCTCCACCAACGGGGAGTTCCTTTTCACCAATGCCCCCCCCGGAAAGCACGCCCTGTACGGGCAGTACAAAAGCCGCTACGCCGTCGCCTACTGGCTCCTGGAAGTGGAGATCCCGAAAAATCAGAAGATCCGCCTGGACCTGACGGAAACCAACGCGGCGGAAGTCTTCAACCGCTTCGAAAAGAAGGCTCCTTAACCGTTGGCCGACTGCCACAGGCGCCAGTAAGCGCCTTTCTGCGCGAGGAGTTCCTCGCCTTTTCCTTCCTCGACCAACCTGCCTTTTTCCAGCACCAGAATCCGGTCCGCCCGGTGGGCCGCATGCAACCGGTGCGTCACCAGCAGGGTGGTGGGGCGGGTCATCAACTTGCCCAACACCCCGAGCAGCTCCTTTTCCGTGGCCGCATCCAGCGCGCTGGTCGGCTCATCCAGAAGAAGAATCGGCGCATCGCGCAAAAAGGCCCGGGCGATTCCGATCCTCTGGCGCTGCCCTCCACTCAACATCACCCCCCGCTCCCCGACCTGGGTGTCATAGCCCTGCGGAAGTTGCCGGATAAAACCGTCCGCTTGGGCATCCTGGGCCGCCTGCTGGATTTCCCGGAACGAAGCCCCCGGCCGGCCGTAAGCGATGTTCTCCCGCACGGTTCCGTTGAGCAGCACGGTTTCCTGCAACACCAGCGCCTGGCGGGTGCGCAGGTCTTTTTTCGCAAGATGGCGCAGGTCGATGCCGTGAAAGCGGATCGAACCCTCCGTCGGGTCGTAAAACCTCGGCAGGAGGGAAAGCAAGGTGGTCTTGCCGGCCCCGGTGCCCCCCACGATGGCGACAGACTCCCCGGGGGCCACCGTGAAGTTCAGCCCGTGCAACACCTCGTCCCCCCGCGGGTATCGGAATCCCACGCCGCGAAACTCAATCGCCCCGGCGCCGGCCGGCAGCCTCTCGGGCTTGGCGGGATCCGGCACCTCGTCGGGCGTATCCAGAACCTCAAAGACCCGCTGGGCCGCCCCCGCCGCCCCCTCCATGGACCAAGCGGTGTAACTCAACTGCTCCAGCGGCGAATACAACATCGCAAGATAGGCCAGGAAGACCAGGAGATCGCCAAGGGTCATTTTCCCCGCCGCCACTTCCCCCGCCCCGGCCCACAGCAGCGCCGCCGTGCCCGCCGCCAGCAGCGTGCCGACCACCAGCGTGCTGGCCACATTCGTCATCGAGAGACGCAGGTTAGCCTCCAGCGATTCCCTCGCCTCCCGGCGGAACAGATCCACCTCATGCGATTCCCGGCCGAAGGCATGCACCACCCGGATACTGGAAAGGCCCTCGTTGGCCCGGGCGAGCACGTCGCTCTCCTGCGCCTGCAGGGCGGCGGTCTCCCGCCGGATCCGGCCGGCAAAACGGGCGATGGCCAGCATCAGGAACGGCACGACCGCCAGAGAGAGAAACGCCAGGAGCGGACTCATCCGGAACATCACTGCAAAGGTTCCGATCAGCGTGAGGACGGAGCCCAGGATGGTGGCGAAACCGCGGTTGAAGTAGGTCTGGATCGCCTGGGCATCGTAGGCCACCCGGAAACTGGAGTCGGTGCTCCGCCGGGCATCGTGGAAACGCAAAGGCAAGGACTGTAGGTAGGCGTACAATTCCGTGCGCACCCGCAGGAGCGCTTTGAGGCCGATTTCGATCAACGCAAAGGTTTGGGCCAGATTCACCGCCCCCCAAAGAAGATGGATTCCGATGAGGGCGCCGCACGTCAGGGCCAGCGCGGCGCCAAAGGACCAAGTGCCGGGCAGAAAGGGCACCGCAATATTTCCCTGCGGGGATGCCAGCACCCCGTCGACCACGAACTTGAGCGGCCAGGGTTTGAGCAAATTGAGGCCGGTGGCCAGGCCCAGCAAAAGGAAGGCCCCCAAAATCCTTCCGGCAAACGGCCGGTAATATCCCAAAATCCGGAACACCGGTTTCACATTTGCGGATTCCTGCCCGAAACCGGCATCAGCTGGGCCCGACGGGCGGCGACCCGGACCAGGTCGGCAACCCGCCGCCGCAGTTGCCACCCGGTCCAGAGCCAACCGATGCCCGCCAGGGCGAGAATGCCGAGGAAGAAGGGAAGGGCCGCCGGATAGGCCAGCCAGACCAGGACGTCCGCGGTAATTGCGGTGGCGGCAAACAGCACGCTGAAGGTGCTGGGCACCATGGCTTGGTGGATCCGGGTGAGACGCCGCCCGTGCGGATAGATTTCGGTGAGCGTGCGCAGGCGGATGTGCCACCAGCGGTTGGCAAAAATCTGCACGTCCCACGGGTTCCAACCGGTATCGAGGGAATATTTCCAACCCTCCTCCTCCATGCTTTTCACCACCTCCTCCAGCAGTTGCGAACGGTCTCGGCCCTGCTCGCTCCAGAAGGAGAGCATGCGGGACTGGGTCAGCGGGATTTTCGGCCCGGCATCCTTCTCCGGCACCATGGCCACCGAATCCGGCGTGCGCTTCCCCTTGAGCCAGGTGAAGTAGCGTGCCCAGTCGCGCACCAGCGGTTGGGTCAGGGCGAGATAGAACACCGTCAACCGGGCAAGGATCGTGTCATGTTTCGGCTCGATCCGTGCGGTGACCATGAAGGACAAGGCGGGAATCATCGCCGCGGCCAGCATGAGGAGCGGGAGGATCCGGAGCGGCTCGATCTGGATCGAGACCAGGAAGATAAAAAGAGTCAGGGCATTCCATTCGAGGCCGCTGACCAGCTGGGCCCACGGGGAAGCCGGCTTGGGATACAGACACTGGAACAGGCCGGTGCCGAAGACGCCGTGGTAAATGATCGGCCGGTGAAAAACGCGCTCGAACCTGGGCAGCCCGTAGATCACTCCCTTCCAACGGGCCGACCCCTGCGGATCAAAATACTGCAGATGCTTGAACCGGAGCATGGCCTCCGCCTCGCCGTATCCCTTCTGCTGGCGAAAGTAGGCCTGCATCGTGAAGCGGCGGTGGTGCCAGACCATCGCGCTGGGACTGAAACCGATCCGGTGGCCGGCCTGCATCAGCCGCCAGCAAAGATCCACATCGTCCCCGGCGGTACGGAAATCAGGATCGAAACCCCCCACCTCCTCCAACGCCCACTTCCAATAGGCCATGTTGCATCCGGGAATGTGCTCCGCCTCCGTGTCGCTCAGGAGGACGTGGGTCGGCGCCCCGGCGCTGGCCGCCACCGCTGCGGGAATCGGCCCACGCGCCGGCGGATTCAGGTTGGGTCCACCCACCGCGACGTAGTGGGTGTTCAGCAACGTGCCCACGAGAAAATAGAGCCAATCCGGATCCGGCATGCAGTCGGAGTCGGTGTAGGCGATGACCTCGCCGGCGGCCGCCTGGCAACCGACATTTCGCGCCACCGAGAGTCCGCGATTCGGCTGTAGGATATTTTTCACCCCGGGAAATTCCGCCGCGATGGACTGGGTGTGATCCTTGGAGCCGTCGTCAACCAGGATGACTTCGTAATCCGGATAGTTCAGTTTCTGCAGGGCATCGAGACATCCCCGCAACGTGGCCGCCCCGTTGTAGCTGCACACCACCACGGAAACCTTGGGCGTCCGGGGCAGCGGAAACTTGTCCACCAAGGCCGTGCGGGGCTCAAGGGTCTTCGGGGCCAGCCGCCGGTAGGAAAGCTTCGGCGTCCGGTCTTTCCGGACGAGTCCGAAGGCCCAGTCCTCCACGTCGATCCCGTCGGTGAACCATTCGTCGGTCCACGAAAAGAGAATTGTCCCCGCCAGCCCGCCGCGGAACACCTCGTCCCAGTGGAGCTCCAACAGGTTGGCCTGTTCCTCCTCCGGATGGCGGATCGTGTCCATGCCGAACTCGCCAAGCACCAGGGGCCGGTCCTCGGCCAGGTTCTGCAGGCGGCCAAGATACGCCCGTAGGTCGGGAGCCCGGTGCAGATACACGTTGTAGGAAAGAAAATCCGTCTCCTTCGGCAACAGGTATTCCGTCGGGGGAAAATTCGCGTACGCGGCCAGGGCGGCTGCGTCCTCGTCCTTCACGATCCGCGCCAGGGAGTCGAGGAAGGTCTCCACGCGCTGGGGGCCGTACCAGCGGACAAGATCGGGCGGAATCTCGTTGTCGACGTAGTACCCGAGGATCGCCGGATGTCCCGCATGGGCTTTCGCGGCGCGCCGCACGCTGGCGCGGATTTCCTTCCGGACCGAGCCGTCATCGAGGAACAGCACCCGCCGCTGCCACGGGACCGTGACCATCACCCGGAGCCCATGCTCGGCCGCCTGGTCCAAAAACCAGCGGGGAGGCGGATGATAAATCCTCAGCGTGTTGAACCCCGCCGCCGCCACCAGACGGAAATCCCGCGCCGCTTTGGAGGGATTGCCCAGATGGTCGTCCCCGTCCCGGAACGGACCATAGGTGACCCCCTGCAGAAAAAACTTCGTGTCCCCCGAGAAGAGGAACTTCCCGCGGGCGGCCACCCTCGGGCCGCTCAAGGCGGTCGGCCGCACCCTCACCTCCGGGGAGGACAGGTCCGGAAACAGCGGGATCGGGTCGGAACTCACTCCCGCAGCTGACCGTGGCCGGTCACCACGTACTTGTACGAGGTCAGCTCCTCCAGTCCCATCGGGCCGCGTGCGTGGATTTTGTCCGTGCTGATGCCGATTTCCGCACCGAAACCGAACTCCCCGCCGTCTGTGAACCGCGTCGAAGCGTTCCAGTACACCGCGGCGGAGTCGGCCTCCCTCAGGAAACGTTCCGCCGTCGCCCGGTCCTGTGTGACGATCGCATCGGAATGATGACTGCCGTGGCGGGCCAGGTGCTCGAGGGCCCCGTCGAGACCGTCCACCACGCGGATGGCCATGGTGAGATCGAGATACTCCGTTTCCCAGTTGGCCGGAGGGGATAGTTTCTCCCCCGCAGCCCGGGCCGCCGCCTCATCGCCCAAGAGCTTCACCCCCTTGGCGTGGAGAGCCCGGACCAGCCGCGGAAGGATTTTTTCCGCCCCCGCGCGGTCCACCAACAGGGTCTCGGCCGCGTTGCAGGTGGCGGGACGCTGGCACTTGGAGTTCACCACGATGGCCTCGGCCATGGCGGGATCGGCGTCGCGGTGCACGAACACGTGGCAGACGCCGTGGAAATGCTTGATCACCGGAACGCGGGCGTGCTCCAACACGGTCGCGATCAGCCCGTGGCCTCCCCGGGGAATCAGCAAATCCAGCACGCCGTCGAGACGACACATCTCGGGAATGCTCTCCCGGCTTTCATCCTCCACCAGCGCGACCACCTCGGCCGCCAGTTTCTGTTTGCGGGCCGCTTCCCCCAGAGCCAGCGCCAGCGCCCGGTTGCTGTGCCGCGCCTCCCGCCCTCCCCGCAAAAGAACGGCGTTGCCCGTTTTGAGGCAAAGGACCGCGCTGTCCACGGTCACGTTGGGACGGGATTCATAAATGATTCCGATCAGACCGATGGGCACACGGATCTTGGCAATCTCCAGGCCGTTGGGGCGCTGCCATTTTCGCACCACCTCTCCCACCGGATCGGGCAACCGGACGACCTGCCGGACTCCCTCCACCATCTCCGTGAACCTCTTCTCCGTCAGTTCCAGGCGATCCAGCAGGGCGCCGGTCAGCCCGGCCGCCCGACCGGCTTCCACATCGCGACGGTTGGCCTCGAGAATTTTGGCTTTTTGGGCGGTCAGTTCATCCGCCATCGCCAGGAGAAGGGAGTTTTTCTCGTCCGTGGAAAGGACCGCCAGCCGACGCGCCGCCTCCTTGGCCCGGAGGGCCAGTTCCCGCACCGCGCTCATCGGGCGATCCAGGTTCCCGGCGCCGAGGCCTTGACCGATTCCAGCAGGACGCGCGGGCGGCGGCCGTCGGCAATGAGGACAGGCACCCCGCGGGCCAGCGCGATCCGCGCGGCCTCCAGCTTGGAGCGCATCCCTCCGACCGAACCCGCGCTGCCGGCCCCGCCGGCACAGGCCAGCACCCGGTCATCAATTTTCCGGACTCGCCGGATGAGTTGCCCACCGCCATCCGGCCGGCTCATCAGCCCGGGCGCATCGGTCAGGATCACCAGGCGGTCGGCGCGGGCTAGGATCGCCACGTGGGCGGAGAGCCGGTCGTTGTCCCCAAAGGCGTTGAGCAGCGCGATTTCCTCAAAGGACAAGGCGTCGTTCTCGTTGAACACGGGCACGGCACGTTTTTGTCGCAGGAGGGTCTGCAGGGTGGAACGGGTGTTGTCGTAAATCCGCCGGCTATCGAGATCCCAGGAGGTCAGCAGGATCTGGGCCGCCAACAGACGGTGGGGTGCCAGGGCGTCCGCATAGGCACGCATCAACAGGGGTTGTCCGATCGTCGCGCAGGCCTGCAGCTCCGGACGGGAGGAAGGGCGTTTCTTCATTTTCAACGCCTGCATGCCGGCCCGGATTGCGCCGGAGCTGACGAGGATGACTTCATGGCCGGAACGGCGCAGGCGCGCCATCTGCCCGGCCCATTGGCGCAGGCGCGACACCGCCAGGCCTCCGGCGGGGGAAGCCAGCAGGCTGCTGCCGATTTTGACGACGATTCTCATCGGAAATTCCCGTCCGCCTACGGACGCCGGCCGTCCACGGCCTTGAGGATCAGGTGCAGAAGCTTGGATCCGGCAAAAATTTTTCCGGTCCACCGGCCCACCCCGCCCTTGCCGGCCCGACCGCCCGAGAAGAGCTGCACGGCGGCCCAGCCCAGCCCCGCCCATTGGCTGCTGAAACGGAGGACTTTTTCCCCCTCGTCGATCCAGCGGCCGACATCGGACAGCTGGCCGACGGCGCGACGGAATTCCCACCCCGCCCGGCGGGCGGAGGCGGCACAGGCCAGACGCGCTTCCCGCGCCTGCTTCAGCGCTTGGAGCTCAACCATTCCCGGTCCCTCTGGAATTCGGCGACGGTGTCGGCGAACGGCAGGCCTTCCCCGATCGTGCGCTTGCGCATGCGGAGAAAGGCAAAGAGGGCGCCGGCGCCATAGAGGACGGCCAGGCCGACCAAACCGAGGATGCGGGCCTGAGGATCGGGCCACACGGTGAGCACCACGGCCAGGGAAGCCACCAGCAGGGAAAGCGCCCCGAGCACCAAGGCGATGGCCAGCCACAACACGGCCTCGATGGCCCGCCATTTTTCCTCCTGCAGCTCCGCTCCAAGCAGGCGGAGCCGCTCCTCCACCAATTTGACGGAGGTCAGGGCCAAATCGCGCAGGGCGGAAATCATGGCCGGGTCCTAACGGCGGTTGAGCAACGCCCCGATGATCAGCCCGGCCACCAGCGCGGCGCCGACGGATTCATAGGGATGCTTGCGGATCACTTGGTCGACTTCCTTGAGGCCCTCTTCCGCCGCTTCTTTGACGTCATCCAAATTTTGAAACCGTTCCTTCGCGGCCTCGATTTTCCGGGCCAACTCCTTCCGCACTTCCTTGGCCTTTTCCCCCAGTTCCCCGGCGGTGGATTCCAAAAGTTGTTCCGCGTTCGCGATCACACCCCGGACCTCCCGAGCGATGGAGGAACGGTTGGAGGAGCGGGCAGATTTACGTGCTTTGGTTTTGGCCATCAGAGCATTGTGCCCAAGGCTCAACTTGGGGGCAAGCTTCCGACCCCGCCTAAAGGAGTCGCCTAGATTTCCAAGTCGTTGGAGGCCAACCGTTTTTCGAGAAGGTTGCGGGCGGAATGTCGGGCACGAAGACGGGGATCGAACCAGATTTCCCCAAACATCTGCCCTAGGACGGTGAAAATCCCCAGCAGGGGCATGGCAAGAAGCAGCCCGTAGACCCCGCCCAGCATTCCTCCGGCAAAAATCATCATGACCGTGACCAGCGGGTGCATGTGCAGGGCCCGACCCACCGTCATCGGCGTGTAGAGAAACTCGTCCAACAACCGGACGCCCAGGAAAAGAAGCACCACCCCCATGATGAGCTGCGGAGAGTGCGGGGCCTGCAGGGCACAGACGCAGACGGCGATGACTCCCCCCACCGCCGTGCCCACATAAGGGACCCAGGCGAAGACGGCGCAGATCAGCCCGAGCAGCATGGCGTGCTGGAAGGAAAAAATATTCTGTCCCATGCCCAGCAGCCAGAGGCCCAGGCCCAGCGTGACCGTGTCGAGCACGGTCAGCCAGAACATCCCGCGGAAGTAGGCCCGCATCTGCCGGTCCATCCGGTCGAACAACAAAAGTGTTTTCTCAAAAAAGGCGTTGGGCACCGCCCGCATCACCAGCCGGTGAAACGCCGCGGCGTCGCGCAAAAAGAAAAAAGTCAAAAACGGCACCAGCAAGAGGCTTGGCAGCCATTTGAAGGCGAACAGGGCGGCGTCCCCCGCAAACTGCGTGCCTTTTCCCTGGGCAAAAAAGTCCAACCTCGCCTCCATCCCGGAGGCCAGGCCCGCCCGCTTGGCCAAAGGCAGACGGTTTTCCACCGACTGCAGGAGCTCGGATGCGATTTTTGTCAGGCGTTGCATGGTGTCGGGCAGTTCGGACTGGAAACGGGCCAGGGAGTTGAACATGGCCGGCAGGACCGTGAGGGAGGCCACCACGCAGACGAAAGATGCCAACACGAGGAAAATCACCAGCGCCTGGTTGGGCAAAACCCCCGCGTGCTGCAGGCGCACCAAAAAGGGCTGCACCAGATAGTAAAGCACCACGGCCAGGATGAGCGGCAAAGCCAGCCAGGCGACCCGATCCAGCAACACAATCGACCCCAAGGTGGCCCCAATCACCCCCACCCAGATGATCGGGTGCTCCAGGCTGCGCTCGTGGGAAAGGCGGGGTTCTTCGCTCAAGGCTTACGAAAGAATCTGCGGCTCGCCGCTTCCCTCCACCATCCGGCGGAGACGGACGGCAATGAGCCGGGCCACCTGCATAGCCAACTTGAAACCAAGCCGGGGCCGGGCCTCGGCCAGACGTTCCAGTTCCGGCCGGAACATGGCCAACACCACTGAGGACTCCTCCGCCACCACTGTCGCCAGCCGCGGCGTCGCCTCCAACAGGGCGATTTCCCCGAAACACTCCCCGGGAAGAATCTCGCCGATTTTCTTCCTTTTCAGCATTCCCTTGCGCGTGGCGATGAATTTGCCGGAGAGCACGATGTAAACGCCCTCGCCCTCCTCGCCCTCGTCAAAAACGATTTCTCCCGCCAGATAGTGCCGCTCATGCAGGTAGAGTTTCAGGATTTCCAATTCCTGGCGGCTGCAATCCCGGAAGATGGCAGTGGCCCCGACGACTTTCAGTTTGGGGTCGAGCGGCGGGGGACGGAGAAAGCTCCAGAGTTTCACTTACCCCCACAATCTCCCCAACCCATCCCCACGGCCAGCGGAAAAGTCCTTCTTTGCTCTTGGGAACCCTGCGCCCCCCTTTTACTATTCAGATTCCATGGAAATTTCGGAAAAAACGGAAAAAGGCGTGCTGGTGCTGGCGGTGAAGGGGGAAATCGACCTCCATGTCTCCCCTTCCTTGCGCACCGTCCTCAAGTCCAAGGTCCAAGCCAAGACCCCCTCCTTGCTCCTGAACCTCGGCGAAGTCACCTACATCGATTCCTCCGGCCTCGCCACCCTGATCGAATATTACCAGGGAGCCCGGGCCTTTCAGGGAAAGTTCGGCCTCTGTTGCCTCAATCTTTCCGTGCGCAGCTCGCTTGAGCTTGTCCGCCTCAGCGAGGTCTTTTCCATCTTTCCGTCCGAGGCCGACGGCCTCCGCTCCTTCGCCTCCTCTTGAAATTTCTCGTCAACGCCCTGCGCCGGGTCGAAGGACAGGGTTATGTGACCCTCAACGCACGCATCTACTCCTTCCTGATCTGGGGCCTAACCAACCCGCGCGTGCTTTCCCCGGACCTGACACTGCGCCAGATGATCCGGATCGGCGTCGAAGCCCTGCCCATGGCCAGTCTCGTCGCCCTGAGCGTCGGCTTCATCCTCGCTATGCAGTCCTCCACCGAACTCGGCAAACTCGGGGCCAATGCCTTCATCCCCGACCTGGTCTCCCTCAGCCTGCTCCGGGAACTCGGTCCCCTCCTCATTGCCATCATCGTGGTGGGGCGGAGCGGTTCGGCGGTGGCGGCGGAGCTCGGCACCATGAAGGTCAACGAGGAGATCGAAGCCCTCCGGGTGATGGCGATCTCGCCGATCCGGTATCTGGTCGTGCCCCGTTACCTCGCGCTGATGATCATGTTGCCTATTCTCACCGTTTTCGGAAACTGTATCGGCCTCGCCGGAGGATGGGCGGTTTGTGTCGGCACCCTGGACATGACCTCCTCCTTTTACATTACCCACGCCGTGCAGCGGCCGGAACTTTGGGATCTCTATTCCGGGCTCATCAAGAGCGCCGTCTTTGCCCACCTCATCGTCACCATCGCCTGTCACCAGGGTTTGAACGTCTCCGGCGGGGCGGAAGGCGTCGGCCGCGCCACCACCGCCTCCGTCGTCTATTCCATCCTCTGGATCATCATCTCGGACGCCCTCCTGACCGGACTCTTTTTCTTCGTGCTATGAGCCCCACCCCAAAAAAAGCCAAGTCCGGCCCGAAAAAAATCTTTCAACCCGGGGAGGTGATCCTGGAGGTGCGGGACCTGGTCCAGGTTTTCGGGGACCGCCGCGTACTCAACGGCATCAGCTTCCAGGTCCGGGCCGGGGAAACCTTTGTCATCATGGGCGGAAGCGGTTGCGGCAAGACCACCCTGCTCCGCTGCCTCATCGGCGCCCAAAAACCCACGTCCGGCTCCATCCATCTTTTCGGTGAGGACATCACGCGGATGGACCCCATCGAAATGGACCGCATCCGCCTGCGGTTCGGCATGAACTTTCAGTTCGGCGCCCTTTTCCAGTCCATGACGGTGGGGGAAAACATCGCCCTGCCCATCCGGGAGCACAGTCAGGTGGACCCCTCCCTGATCGAAATGATCGTCAAAATGAAGCTGGAGCTGGTGGGGTTGACCGGCTTCGAGAATTTCATGCCTTCGGAACTCAGCGGCGGCATGCGCAAGCGGGTCGGGCTGGCCCGGGCCATGGCCCTGGATCCCGACATTCTTTTCAGCGACGAGCCCACCTCCGGGTTGGACCCCGTCATGACCGCGGTGGTGGACCAGTTGACCCTCGATGGCACCCGCAAGATCGGCGCCACCGCCGTGGTGGTCAGCCATGACATGACCAGCGTCTTCCGGATCGCCACCCGCATGATCATGCTGGGAAACGGCCCCCGCCAGGGGGAGATCGTGGCCGAGGGAACGCCCGAGGAGATCCGCAAAAATCCCGATCCCTTCCTCCAGCAGTTCGTCCGCGGCGAGGCGGACGGCCCCATTCCCCTGCGGATGGCCCAAGATGAGTACTTGAAACACCTTCTCGGAGACGGCTGAATCTTACCCTTTCCATGAAGACTTTCCGTGCCGATTTTCTCGTGGCCGCGCTGGTGATCCTTTGCAGCGTGGTCATGCTGGTGGCCCTGACTCTGGCCATCTCCGGCACCCATCTCACCTCTCCCAAGGCCACCCTGACGATTGACCTGCCTTCGGCCGTCGGCTTGGACAAGCAGGCGGAAGTCCGTTACGCCGGGGCCGGCGTGGGTCGCATCCGCAACGTCCGACCCCTCACCGACGAGGAAAGGCTCAAGGTTTCGCCGGATTGCGCCATCCGCGTGGTGGCCGACATTCATCATCCCCTGCCGGAACTCCGCATCGGCACCACCGCCTCCATCACCGCCGACACCGTGCTCGGGGAAAAATACCTGAACCTCGAGCCCGGCCCGATCACCAACCCCGGCATCGCCCCCGGCACCATCCTGTACGCCAAACGCTCCGCCTCGTTGGACGAGGTGATGACGTCCGGCAAACAGCTCCTCGACAAGGCCAACGAGCTGATCGCCAACAACGAGGCCGCCATCAACAAACTCATCACCGACCTCAAGGTGGTCATGGACAACTTCAAGGTCATCTCCACTTACGGAAAAACCTTCGTCGGAACGGTGGCCCGCAAACCTTGGCGCCTGGTCTTTGGCGGCCCCGTCCCCCGGCTGCCCTCCGAGGAAAAGATCCTGAAGAGTGACAAGCCGTTGCCTGCCCCGATTCCCAACGACTGATCCACGTGGATCCGGCTTCCACCGCTCCTGAAGCCGTGCTCGAAATCGAGCTCGCCCCGCCCCGCCTGCACGGTCTCCGGGCCCTCGCGGAAAAATGGGCGCTCCACACCGGTTTCAGCCAGGCGGAGGCCGGCCGGATGCTGGCCGGAGTCGATGAGGCCCTCGCCAACATTCATCTGCACGCCTACTCCGGTCGCCCGGGCTGGGTCCGCATTGAGGTTCAACCCGGCCCCGCCGAGTTGACCTTCCGGCTGATCGACCACGGCCGCCCTTACGATCCCGGCCATGCCCCCGCCCGGAAGCCGGGGGAAGTGGGCGCCGGGGGCTGGGGCAACCTGATCATCCGGGAGGCGTTTCCCCGGGTGGAGAGAAAGCGCGTGGGCGAAAAAAATATCCTGCTTCTCGGCCGACCCCTTCCGAGGGAAAAAGGAAAGACATGAAGTTCACCTTTTGGGGCACCCGGGGAAGCATTCCCACGCCCTGCAATCCCCAAACCCCCACTCAGGAATACGGCGGCGACACCACCTGCGTGAGTTTGGAATGGGGTCAGGACGGACTTCTGGTGATCGATGCGGGCACGGGAATTCGCCGGGCCGGTTTTCACTGGTTAAAGGCGGGGCGGAAAAACTTCACCCTTCTCTTCACCCACGCCCACTGGGATCACCTGCAGGGATTTCCTTTTTTCGCCCCGGCTTATGTCGAGGGAGTCGCCATCGAAATCCTCTCTCCCCGCCTTCCCAACCGCCCGGCCGGCAACATCATCCAAAAGGCCCTGCACGCCCAACAGGAGGAACCGTACTTCCCCGCCGGCTTCCCCGAGTTGAAGGCGAAATTTTCTTTTCGCGAGGTGCAGGCCGGCGAGGAAATGAAATTCGCCTCCGGCAAGGAAACCATCCGGGCGCAGAGCGCCCTCACCCGTCATCCCGGGGGATGTTTTGCCTACCGGTTTGATGGACCGGGACGGGGGGGCGAGCGGTCGCTGGTGTTCGCCACCGACAACGAACCTCCCATCGATCCCCAAAGTCCTCTCCTCAAGATGACCCACGGCGCCGATCTTCTCATCTGCGACGGCCAATATACGGATGAGGAACACGAAAAACGCCGCGGTTGGGGCCACGGCACCCCCGCGCTCTGCCTGCAGGAGGCCGTGGTCGCCAAAGCCAAACGCCTTCTCGTCACGCATTTCGATCCCGGCCATCCGGACGCCCAGCTTGAACAGATGGAAGACGCGCTGATGGCCGCCGCCCGGAAGCAGGGGGTGGAAGCCGCCTTTGCGCGGCAAAACCAGGAAGTCGTTCTCTAAGAAATTTTAGGGTCAGTCTCCCGGGGTTTGCAGCTCCCCGAGGAGACGGTGTTCGACAAAATTTCCCTCCCGATCCACGAATCCGCCTTTGCCCGTGAAAAGCGTCACCCTCGACCATCCGGAACGGAATCCATCCACGGCCAAGTAGCGGGGCTGCACGCAGACTTTTCCGCTCGTGTCCAGGAACCCCCAGGCCGATCCCACGCGGAAGGGAATCCGGCCTTCCCGGGCCTCGCGAATCTCATCATACCCGGGTTCCACCACGTATTTTCCGCAGGAATCAATCAGACCCCACTTCCCACCCAAAGCCGCCGGGGCCATCCGGTCCCCCAAAGGCGGCGCCAGATCCACACCCATCACCCCTTCAAAACAGCTGGTTTTATCAACGATCGCGTACTGCCCGCCCACCTGCACCGCCGCAACGCCCTCTCGGAAAGGGCGGGCATCGGAAAAATAGGGCTCAATCCTCCACTCTCCATTCCTGCCAACAAAACCCCACTTTTTACCCGCCCGGGCCGGAGCCAAACCCCCGGAAAACGGCCCCACCCAGTCGTACCGGCCGGAACCAATCCGGGCTCCCTTTTCATCCACCAAAAACCAGTCCCGCCCCTTGCGCACCCCAGCCCGGTCTTCGGTCAGGGGCCACGCCCAGTCCAGCTCCGCGGGGATCACCAAAGTCCCCTGATCGTTCACCAAGCCGAACTTTTTTCCCAGCCGCACCGGATGAAACCCGCCGACGTCCTCGGCATGGACCGGAATGGAAAACGCCAACAGCAGGGCCCAACGCAAAAGTCGGTTCATTCCCAAATCATTTCGCCCGCCGGCCAAACCCGCCAACTTTCGTCGACCCCCCATCGAATGATTGGGGGATAATTTGGGGGCAACAGCCCCCCTTGTCCCGGGCCTCCGCTTCTCTAGTCTGAATGGGATGCTTTCCAAAGAAGCGCGGAAAAAGTTGTCCGAGAACCGTTGTACCCGCTCCTGGGCCTGGCGCGGCGTGTACGCCCTCGGCTCCCTGGATCTGGCCATTCTTCTTCTCCTGAGCTTGGCGGGGGTGTGCGCCGTGGCCACCTTTCTGGAATCCGGCTTCAGCGCCCGGGTGGCCCGGGCCTACGTCTACAATGCTCCCTGGTTCAATGTTTGGCTTCTGCTGCTGGCCCTCAACCTGACGTGCTCTGCCGCCACCCGCTGGCCATGGGAACGGCGGCACGCGGGTTTCGTTATTACCCACGCCGGCATTCTGGTTCTTTTGGCCGGAGCCCTCCTGGGCCGCTCCAAAGGTTTCGAAGGATCGGTGGATCTTCTCAAGGGAGCACCGCCCGCCCGCGAGATCCTTCTCGACCGTCCCCGCCTCACCGTGGAAAGCCCCGCCACTGGTCAGCTGTTTTCCACCCCGTTTGACCCCGAGGTCCGGCCTCCCCGTCCCGACCGCCCCCGCCTCCTCCCGCTTCCCGGCTCGGAGGTTCGTTTGAAGGTGGACGGCTTCACCCGCCGTTCCCACGAGAAGGCCGTGCTCACGCCCGACCCCACGACCGGGCAACCCGGGCTGGCTCTTGAACTCACCGGCCCCTTTGGCCCCGATCCCATTTCCGCCTCCCTCGCCTTGGACAACTTTCCCCGGCTCGATCTTGGAAATCTGGCTGTTTTGGAGTTCAAAAAATCCCTGTCGGAAAGTTCGGAGAAGCGCCCGGTCTACCGGGAAACCCAAATGATCCTGGCCCGGGATCCCTCCCATCCCATCCTCCACAACACCGCGGGCCTCTCCAGCGGCTACCGTTTCTTTGTCGGATCCCGCGACCCAAACGGTCCCATCGAGTTTGAAATTCTCCGGCCCGACGGCTCCGGCGAGGTCTATCGCCTCTCCGAAATTCTTGAACGTACCCTGGTCGACCCCGACGGCACCCAGATTCTCGCTGCGCGGTACTGGCCTAATCTGGTTCTCCGGGACGGGCAACCGGCCACAGAGGGGGATCGGCCCGATAACCCCGCCGTGCTTGTCATGCTGGAAGGTTCCGTCGCCGACCCCACCGCACCCGCCAAACTCATCCTCGCTCCGGGTTCCACTCCGGGAACGTTGCGATTCCGGGGACAGTCCGGAACTGAGAATCCGGCAACGGGCGAGGTTCGGGTCGGGGAGAAATTTTCCCCGGGGTGGCGCGGTTGGTCGGCTCGGTTGGTCGCCTGGGAGCCGTCCGCCCGCATCGAAACGGTCACGGCCCCGCTCCCGGATTCCGACCCCCGGCCAGGCCGACCGGCCATTCAGGCTCGTCTGCAAACGGCCGCCGGCCAAGAGGGGCCGTCCCGCTGGATCGCCTCCGGCACCTCGGCGATTCTACAAACAGAAGGGGCCGCCTCGCGGATCGGGTTCGGGCTGGAACTTCAGCCCCTGCCATTTACGGTGCGGCTGGACTCCTTCGAGGTTCCCCGCGATCCCGGCACCGAGGAACCGGCCAACTTCATCGCTTCCGTCATTTTTGCGGAAGAGAAGAAAAACCTCGAGGTACCCGCGAGGCTTCAAATGAACCAGCCCGCCACCTTCCCGCCGGGCCTTTGGCCCCAAATCACCGGCCTGTCCTATAAGTTTTCCCAGGCCGGCTGGGATCCCCAAAATCTCAACCGCACCACCCTGCAGGTCCTCTACGATCCCGGTTGGCTGCTCAAGTGGTCCGGCTCGCTCCTTGTCGTGGCCGGAATCTTCTCCATGTTCTACCTTCGCAACCAAAGCTCCACCGGCACATGAAAACGACCTATCTCATCATGCTCTTTTGGGCCGCGACCCTGCCCGATATCCTCCAGGCCAAGGTCGTGCTGGCCGAAAACGACAAATCCTACGACTCCCTGGCCATCCAGCATCGCGGACGGGTAAAGCCCTTTTTCGGCTTCACCCAGGAAATGACCGCTTCCCTAACCGGCCGGACAAAGGTCGCCGTGCCGGATGAGGGCCGGCTCGACTCCCGCCGGTTCATTCTTTCCCTTTGGCAAAACCCGACGGGCTGGGAGGACCAGCCGGTGATTCTGGTCGACAACGCCGCCCTGCGGAAAGAGATCGGGCTGGAGGGAGCCGGCCGCTTCTACAGCTTCCAGCAACTCAACGCTCTGCCTCGGCTGTCCCAACTGGCCAGTGAAGCCGACGCCGCCCGGGCTTCCGGCACCACGACCCCCGTGCCCCCCTTGGCCTCGGCTGCACAGACCGTCCGGATGCGTCTGGCAATTTTTTCCTCCCTCCGCTCCGGCGAGGCGTTCCGCGTGTTGCCGCCTCCGGAGGGTTCCCGCCCTGAAGCCTCTTGGGCTCCGGCTCCCTTTCAACCCGCTGATTCCATCCGCAACCTGCAGGCGCGGGGGGACTTTTCCCCGGCCAAACTGAAGGCGGAGTCCTTCTACTTCAATTTTCACCCTTTCCGTTGGGCCTGGGTGGCTTGGCTTCTTTCCGCCATCTGCCTTTGGACTTCCGGGCGGACGGTTTCCAGCCTCGGTCGTCGGCTGGGCTGGCTTTCGGCTCTGGCTGGATTCCTTCTTTTGGTGGGTGGTATCGCCCTGCGCGTCTGGCTCGCCGGCAGGCCGCCCGTCACCAACATGTATGAAAGCATTCTCTGGGTGGCTTTCGGCACGGCCCTGTTCGCCCTGATTTTCTCCCTCCGCCACCGCTCCCAGGCCTATCTTCTGGCCGCCGCACCCGTGGTAATCCTTTCACTGATTGCCTCGGACCTGCAGCCCGCCGTGCTCGATCCGGCGATGAACCCGTTAGTGCCGGTGCTGCGCAGCAACTTCTGGCTCACCACCCACGTGCTGACCGTCACCCTGAGCTACGGGGCTTTCGCCCTCGCCGCGGCGTTGGGACATTTTCTGGTGATCGGAGCGATCCGCAAAAACTCCCCCTTGTCCAACGACGACCCCGGGGTGCTGCATCTATATCGCTCCCTCCAGATCGGAATTCTCCTCCTGGCCATCGGCGTGATCCTCGGCGGTGTCTGGGCCAACTACTCCTGGGGGAGGTTTTGGGACTGGGATCCCAAGGAAACGTGGTCGCTCGTGGCTTTCCTCTCCTACGTGGTCCTGCTCCACGGTCGCCTGGCCGGTTGGTGGACCGGGTACGGTCTGGCCGTCGGATCCATCGCCGGTTTTCTCACCGTTCTCATGGCCTGGTACGGAGTGAACTTCGTTCTCGGCAAAGGCCTCCACAGCTACGGGTTTGGCTCCGGCGGCCAGTCTTACGTCGCCGGTTTCGCCTTGGCGGAGATTGCCTTCCTCGCTTTCGCGCTTTGGCGCCGCCCCCGGACTCCTCTTTTTTCCGCTGCCCATTAAACTGACCCCGTGTCGGCCACGCTCTCCCTCCTCGATCTTAAGCTCCCCACTCACATCGGCGTTCCGGATGCCGAACGCCGCAAATCTCAGACCCTGCTCTGCTCAGCCTGGTTCCCGGTCCCGTCCCTGGCCTCGGCCGCCCGGGATGACGATCTGCGGAAAACCGTCGACTACCACGCCCTCAGCAAGGTCCTGCAGGCCGAAGCCCGCCGGGTTCCCCGGAAGCTTCTGGAGCGCCTCGCCACCGATCTGGCCCGCGTCGCGTTTAGCCGTTTCCGGATTCCTTGGATCGAGTTGGAGTTGAAAAAATTCATCCTACCCCAAACTCGGCATGTCTCCCTGCGGGTCCGTTTCACCCGAACCAACCTGCGCTAATCGGCCGATTCGGCTTTCCCGCCTAGGGGATTTTTTTTATTTTTTCACGATGCCTTGGCTTCTCCTTTTTCTCGTTTTCCTTGTCTCGCCGGCGCGGGCCGTCCTGCCCGTCGAAATGGCGGCAGGAACGAATCCGGATTCCATCCTGCTCCGCTTCCGGAAACTGCCCGATGCCTCCAAACCCCTCCTGATCGTCGCCACTTCCTCGGGGCCGAATGGCGCCGGTCTGGTCCCCTTCGGCCAAAACAGGACCGGCTCCACTGTCTTTCTTCCCTTCCAGGCGGATCATGTCCTCCTGGTGCGGCCGGGTGCGGAAACCAAGGTGGCTCTGCGGAAGTTCAACGGATTCGGCCTGGCTCCTGAAACCAAAGATCCGGCCGGAGTGAACCTCACCGCAAACCAGGACGGTTCCCTGGAGCTACAGATCCCGCGAACCTGGGCCGGAACCAATGGTATGATCGGCCTGGCTGCGGCCCTCAAGGACATGTCCGCCAACGGGGGCTGGGGACGGGTGGTGGACTCGACGGATCCTTACCTCTTTCCCGGGGAAAACGACCGCTATCTTTCCCATTACCTCTCCTTCCCGCTGCCGGCGGTCGGGGCGAAAGATCCCTCCGTCTCCACGCTGGTGCCGCGCGGCGCCGGCAAACTGCGGATCTACCAGATGTTTCCCCGCCTTTTTGGCAATACCAACACCAACCGGATCCCCAACGGCACTTACGAGCAGAACGGCTGCGGCAAGTTTGCCGATCTCAATGACCGGGCCCTGGCTTCCCTGAAGCAGCTCGGTTTCGACGCCGTTTGGGTGACCGGCGTCCTCCGCCAAGCCACCACCCGCGACTACTCCTCCCTCGGGCTTCCTCCCGACGATCCCGATCTCTTGAAGGGCATCGCCGGCAGCCCGTACGCGATCCGCGATTATTTCGACGTTTGCCCCGACTACGCCGTGGATCCCGCCAGGCGCATCGAGGAGTTCAAGGCGCTGCTCGCCCGCGCCAAAAAGCACAACTTGAAAATTTTCATGGATTTCGTCCCCAACCATGTCGCCCGGAGCCACGCCTCGGTTGTCCATCCGGAACGCGACTTCGGCAAGGACGACAAGGGGACGGAGTTTTTCTCTTCGGATGATTTTTACTATCTGAAAAACAGCTCCGAAGGCCCCCCCCTGCGGCTGGCCACTTTCGACCCCAAGAAAAAGGAACCTCTCACTCCCACCACCAAGGTCATCTGGGAGGATCAGGACGGCCGCTTCCCTGGCCTGAAAGAAAAAATCGACGGCCTTTTCCCTCCCGAAGCCAAACGTGCCCGCGTGACCGGGGACAACCAGAACACCTGGCTGCCCAGTCAGGACTGCTGGTACGAGACCATTAAATTCAACTACGGCTACGATTTCACCCGGGGGGCCAAGGGAAAACGCAAGCACCCCACCGTCCAGCAGCCGGATGTCCCCGTCCCCAACCTTTGGAAAAAAATGGATGCCGTCCTCGCGTATTGGCAGGAAATGGGGGTCGACGGCTTCCGATGCGACGTCGCGCACATCGTTCCGTCGGAATTCTGGCACTGGGCCCTTGCCCGGGCCCGGGAACGCAATCCCAAGACCTTTTTCTATGCCGAGTGTTACGAGGGCGATGTGCGCCTCGAGGTGCCTGACGCCAATCCGGACCTGGCTCCCTTCAAATCGAACCCCACCAGTCTGCTGGAGGCGGGTTTTGACGCCGTTTACGGCCACGACGCCTACAAGCGCCTGATGGAAATTTACCACGAGAAAGCGTGGGCCAATGATCTCGACAGCGCCGGCCGGGCCGGTTTTGTCGGCGACAACTCGGTCCGCTACGCCGAAAACCACGACGAGGTTCGCGTGGCCTCACCCCAGATCTCCCCCAAACACTGGGGCGGTCATGGGCCCCTCGTGGGTCGTCCGGTTTCCGGGATTCTTTTCGGCCTCTCCCGTGGGCCGGTCATGGTTTACTACGGCCAGGAAGTGGGCGAGCCCGCTGATGTGGGCGCCGCCGGCTTCGAACTGGACAAAGGTCGCACCACCTTTTTCGACTACTGGTCCGTGCCCACCCTCATCCAGTGGATGAATGACGGCAAGTACGACGGGGGCGGCTTGCCGGACCTCAACCGGGAACTCCGGGCTTTCTACGGTCGCCTACTCAACAGCCTGACTCATCCGGCTCTCGCCCAGGGGAATTTTATCCCCCTGAATCCGGCCAACCGCGAAAATCCCACCTTTGAGGTGGCAGGTGGAAAACAAGAGCCCGGGCGCTGGCTTTACTCCTTCCTCCGGTACGACCCGGTCTCCCGGCGTTCCCTTCTGGTCGTTGCGAATCTCCATCCCAAACAAGAGGCTCCCAACGTCCGCCTGAAATTCTCCGAAGAAGCCATCCGTCTGCTTGCCCTGCCGGCGGAAGCCACGCTGAAGGGTTCGGATCTCCTCTCGGCCAAGCCCTCTCCCGTATCCGCCCCGGTGAAAGACCTGCTCACGGGTGGCCTGCCCCTTCCCAAGCTACCCCCGCTTTCCGTCGCCTATCTGGATCTCACCACCAAATAAACATCGGGGCACGCCCACCCCCCTTCTCCTGCAACCCCTTCCAAATTTTCACGCCTCCCGCTTTTTTACGCCGTCTCTTCCACCAGTTGGGGAACACTTTTCCCGCTGAATTTTCTCCACCAAACCCGGGCGCAGGCCCCCAACACCAACACCACTAGGACCAGGAAAAAGGCTGTCACCCCGGCGTTGATGCCTTGGGCGGTCGCCAGCTTGCCTTGCCCGGCCTCGGCGGCCTTTTGCATTCCGGACAAGAATCCCAGCCGCGGATCGGGGCTGAAAATCTTCATCCAGCCCGCGGAAAAGGTCACCGTCACCAGCCATGCCAGCGGCAGGAGCGTCACCCAGGCCAAACGGGCCCGATCCATCTTGATCAGCACGGTGGTCGCCAAACCCAGGGCCATCACCGCCAGTAGTTGGTTGGCCACGCCGAAAATCGGCCAGAGACTGTTGATGCCGCCTTCCGGATCCACCACTCCCTGGTAAAGAAACCACCCCCATCCGGCGACAAACAGCACGCTGCCCAGCACGTTGCCCGCGGAAGAATGGACCTGTCCCCAAGGCCGGTGCAGCCAGCCCAACACTTCCTGCACAAGAAAGCGCCCGATCCGGGTGCCCGCATCGATGGTCGTCAGGATGAACAGGGCCTCGAACATGATCGCGAAGTGATACCAGAAGGCCATGCCGGTCTGACCCAGGCCCCCGAGGGAACGGGCGAAGATCTGGGCCATGCCCACGGCGAACGTGGGCGCACCGCCCGTGCGCCCGATCATCGAATTTTCCCCCACAGATCTCGCCAGGTCCTCCATCTGCTTTTCCGTCACCGGGAAACCCATTTCTGTCACCCGCTGCACCACGGCCCCCGGCTCCCCGCGCAGGTTGATCGCAAAATATTCCCCCGGCGGCATTGCACATGCCGCCACCAGGGCCAGCACGCCCACACACATCTCCGTGATCATGGCCCCGTACCCCACCAGGCGGATGTCCGCCTCGCTCGCCAGAAGCTTGGGCGTGGTGCCGGAAGCAACCAGGCAGTGAAAGCCGCTGATCGCACCGCAGGCGATGGTGATGAAACAGAACGGGAACACCGGGCCGGCAAAAATCGGACCGGTCCCATCGATGAAACGTGTCAGCGCCGGCATTTCCAGCTGCGGGGCGAGGAAGGCGACCACCACGCCCAGGGCCGCGACCGTTCCGATTTTCAGAAAGGAACTCAGGTAATCCCGCGGCGCCAGGAGAAGCCACACCGGAAGCACGCTGGCCGCCAAACCGTAGCCCATCACCGCCCAGGCCAACGTGGTCGATTTCCAGGTAAACATTTGCGCAAGGACCGGGGTTGCCGCCGCCCAGCTTCCCGCCCAAACGCAGCCGATCAAACCCAGGACACCCAGAATCGTCACCACCAAGGTTCTTCGGCTTCCCGCCCCACGCATCCCCAGCCCCATCGCCAGCGCCAGCGGCATGGTCAGGACAATGGTGAACAGCCCCCAAGGGCTTTCCGCGAGGGCTTTCACCACCACCAAAGCCAGCACCGCCATCAGCATGGTGATGATTCCCAGCAGACCCACCACGGCCAACGTGCCGGCGACCGGACCGACCTCTTCCCGCAGCATCTGCCCCACCGATTTGCCCCGCCGCCGCAGACTCAGCCAAAGGATGATGCTGTCGTGCACCGCCCCGCCAAGCACCGCGCCGATCAAAATCCAGAGAAGCCCCGGCAGATATCCGAATTGGGCGGCCAAAACCGGCCCCACCAACGGACCCGGGCCGGCGATCGCCGCAAAGTGATGCCCAAAAACCACCCAGCGGTTGGTTTTGACGAAGTCCTGGCCGTCGGCGTGGCGTTCCGCGGGTGTTTTGCGGTTGGGATCGATGCTCAGGACCGTGGCCATTAACCACGCGCTGTGAAAACGGTATCCGATCGCATAGACGCAGCCCGTGGCCACAATGAGCCAAAGGGCGTTGACCGGCTCCCCCCGCTCAAAAGCCACCACTCCCAGGGAGGCGGCCCCCACCAGGGCCACCATCAACCACCCCAGCTTCCCTGGCTTGGAAATCCTCTTTTTCACCTTCGCATCCTAGGGGCTGGGGAAAACTCCGTCTATCCGCCTTGTCTTGCCGTCGTTTCCGGTTAATTACGCAGGATGCAAATTAAGCCGATCCGTCTCCTCTCGCTTCTCATAGTCCTCGGGTTGGTCGCCTCCTCGGCGGCATGGTCTCAGGACGCTAACCGCGATCTCACCAAGAAAAAGGAAAAGGCCAAAAAGGAAAGCCGGGACGAAGACGCGGGCGAGCCTTGGAAAAAAATGCCCCTCCTGCTCGACCGTCCCGAAAAACCCTACGAGGTCATCGGACTGGTCAGCGCCCCTCAGGTCTTTCTCTGGGACGATGAGGAAGCCATGAAGGAGTCGATGCAGAAGCAAGCTTGGAAGATGAGGGCGGATGCCGTCATTCTCGACCGGGTCGACACCAGCTTCCGCTTCACCGGCCCCGCCGGCGGCGCCAACGGCCGGGCGATTCGGTACAAGGAATGAGTTCCGCGGCTTAGGCCGCCAAACCCATCTCCATTTTTTCAATCAACTGGTAATCGTTGGTCCTTTGCCGGGGCTCGTAGCCCGCCTCGCGGATCAGGCGGCGCATCTCTTCGAGGCTTAGGCGGAAGCTCGTCCCCGCACTCGATACGACGTTCTCCTCCATCATCAGGCTGCCGAAATCGTTGGCCCCGTACTTGAGGGCCACCTGCCCCATCGCCGGTCCCTGCGTGACCCAGCTGGACTGCACGTTCGGGATGTTATCCAGGAAGATCCGAGCCAGCGCCTGCATCCGCAGGTATTCGTGGGATCCGGTCTTTTCGGCCTTCAGCACGGTGTGCTCGGGCTGGAAGGTCCAGCAGATGAAGGCCGTGAAGCCGCCCGTCCGGTCCTGCAATTGCCGCAGACGATCCAGATGCTCGATGCGCTCCTCCACCGTCTCCACGTGGCCGAACATCATCGTGGCGCTGGAGCGGAGCCCTTGGCTGTGCCCAATCTCCATCACCTTCAGCCAGGCCTCGGTGTCACATTTGCGAGGGGCAATCCGCTGCCGCACGCGATCGACCAGGATTTCGGCGCCGCCCCCCGGAATGCTCCCCAGACCCGCCTCCCGGAATTCAGCAATGACTTTCTCCAGCGGCATCCGGAAAACCCCGGCAAAGTGGTTGAACTCGGGGGGTGAAAACCCGTGGATGTTCACCTGGGGATACTTTTCCTTCAGGTGCCGGAGCAGGTCGAGATACCACTCCAAGCCCAGCTTCGGATGATGCCCCCCCTGCAAAAGGATCTGGTTTCCTCCGACGGCCACTAACTCGTCGATCTTGCGGTCGATCTGTTCGTGGCTGAGGACGTAATGATCCGGATCCGTCTCGGTCCGGTAAAAGGCGCAAAACTTGCAGTAAACGTCACACACATTGGTGTAGTTGATGTTCCGGTCCACGATGTAGGTGACCACTTCTTCGCCCCGGCCATCGTAGGCGGACCGCTTGGCCAGATTTCTGCGGGCATCCGCCAACTCCCCCAGCCAAGGCAGGGGCCCACGATACAGTTCCAGGGCTTCCGCCGCGGAGATCCGTCGCCCCTCCCGGATCTTTTTCTCCAGGTCGCGGTTCATCGTATCGGTTTAGCGCGAGATATCGCCCTGACCCAGGAGGCGGTATCCCCCGCGGCTCAGGACTTGGGCGCCCAGCTCGTTGTCGTCCAGGTTCAGGCAAAGGGCAGACCGCCCCTCCGGGCGCACCAAAAACCCGTACGTCGTGAGGATGTTGATTTCCGCTTCCAACAAGCCGCTAAGCATCCGGGGCAAATCGGTTCCCGCCTCCAGTTCCACCGCCACCACGGTGGACTCCGTGTGGGCCACCGCCTGTTCGTGAAAAATCGCCCGCGCGGTGTCCGGATCATCCACGACCATCCGCACAATCGCGCTGTCGGTCGTGTCGAGAATCGTCAACGCGACCACGTGGACATGGCGGCTCTGCAAAATCCGGATGAGCTCCAGAAGCCGGCCGGCCTTGTTGGCCAGGAAGATGGAGAACTGCCGGATCGGATCCGCCTGTTTTTTCCGGACGGGCGTGGAGGTCGCCATGGGAAAATCCTACCCCTGCCCGTCAGCCCCGCCAACCCAGGATCACCTTGGCGGTGTTGCGCCCGCTGGCCCCGAACACCCCTCCTCCCGGGTGGGTGCTTGCACCCGTCAGATACAGGTTCTTCATCGGGGCGCGGTAGCAGGAGATTTCCGGCAACGGCCGGAACATGAACATCTGGTCCAGGCTCATCTCGAAATGCATGACGTTTCCCCGCAACAGGCCCAGGTCACGCTCCAGGTCCAACGGGGTCTGGATATACCGCCCGATCATCTTCCCGCGCATGTTGGGGGCGTACTGGCAGACGAGTTCATAAAGTTTGTCCGCCTCCCTCTCCCGGATCGCATCCCAGTTCTCCCCGTTGCGCAGCTCATAGCTGTGGTACTGGGCCCAGGTGAAAAGCGTGTGTTGGCCATCCGGGGCCAGGGACGGATCGATGGAGGAGAAGGTCATGGCCACCACACTGGGCTCGGCCGGCGGACGGCCGGCCAGGTAGTCGTGGTAGCTGCTGTCCAGCATCGCCGCATTCCGGCAAAGCAGTTGCATGGCGGAATGGTATTCCCGGGGCCGCTTTCCGTCGTGGGCTTGCTTCCCGTAAACCGGCAACTCCTCCACCGCATGGCGCACCACCATGCCAAACCCGTTGCCAATCCTCGCCTTCCCGATTCGCTCCCGGAGGTCTTCCGGCCCGTCCTCCAACAGCTCGGTGAAAAAGGTTTTCAAATGGCAGGCTGCCACCACCTTGGTCGCCTCGAAGGATCTTCCACCCGCCTCCACCTCCCAGCCGGATCCGTTCCGTGATACGCGGCGGACCGGATGCCCAAGAAAAACCTCACCCCCGTGGCGCTGCAGGCACTTGACCAGGGCGGTGCTCAGGGCCCCGCTCCCGCCCTTGGCCCGCTTGGCCCCGCCCCGGTGGATCATGGCGTTCCACCCAAACATGTCGCCGCTGGCGACTTCGGCCGGCGCCGGACCGCTTTGGGCGGAAAGCCAGAGCAGCGCGGTCCGCAAGTGCTCGTTCTCAAACGTTTCCCGGATGACCTCCCCATACGGCGCCATCAGTTGCCGTGCAGTGTCGAGGCTCGACCACAACCGTCGCGACTTCGGCCGGAAAAGGTTCCGTTTTACAATGGTTCCGAAGAGACGACCGGGCGAGGGCGGGGCCAAAAAAGTCTCAAAAACACCCTCGTTCAGCTCCGCCCACCGCTCCACATAACGCCGGTAGGCCTCGGCATCCTTCCGGCTAAAACGGGCGATGCTCGCGCAAGTGCGCTCCACGTCGCGGTAGAAGGAAATCCCCTCCTCGGTCCCATCGACCGGGTAGTAGGCCCAGGGATCCATCTCGATGTATTCCAGTCCTTCCCGGGCCAGCTCGAGTTCCGCGACCACCGGGGTGAGATGAATCATGATGTGCACGGAAGAGCCCACATCGAAGCGGAAGCCGGGGACCAGGTCGTCCCGGGTGCAGACCGCCCCGCCGGGCAGATCCCGCTTTTCCACCACGGCCACCTTCAGACCGGCCTTGGCCAGGTAGCAGGCACAGATCAGGCCGTTGTGGCCCGCCCCGACAATCAATGCGTCGTAGCGCAAAAGAATTTTACCTCGTGGCCGAAGCGAATGTTCCGCCCGTCTTGGATTTCAGCCGTGCGGTGAAGCGTTCGATCCGTTCCGCCGCCACTTCCAAACGCTCCAGGGAGGTGGCGTAACTGCATCGGACAAAACCCTCCCCGCCGGGGCCGAACGCCTCGCCCGGCACCACCGCCACCCTCTCTTCCTCCAGGAGGCGCATGGCAAAATCACGGGCCGACAGGCCCGTGCCGCGGACATCCACAAAAAGGTAAAAGGCCCCGTCGGGCCGCACGGAAGGCAACCCCGCCTCCTGCATCCGTCGCCGGAGAAAATCCCGGCGGAGCCGGTACGTGTTCCTTGCCTCCTCGGTGATGGCATCCGCCTCCTTGAGCGCCTCGGTGGCCGCCTCTTGGCTGGGCGTGGGCGCGCAGAGGATCGCGTACTGGTGGATTTTCATCATGGCCTCAATCAACGGGGCCGGGGCGCAGGCGTAACCAATCCGGAAACCGGTCATGGCGAAGGCCTTGCTCAGCCCGTGCAGCAAAATTGTCCGATCCCGCATGCCCGGACGCGAGACGATCGACTCATGACGGCCTTCGTAGGTCAGTTCCGCGTAAATCTCGTCGCTGATCACCAGTAGATCCCTCTCCACGCAGACCCGGGCCAGAGCATCGAGGTCCTTCCCCTGCAAAACCGCTCCCGTGGGGTTGGTCGGAAAATTCAGGAGAAGGACTTTGGCCCCGGCGGCGGCGCGGGCCACTTCCTCCGGATTCAGGCGAAAACCCTGTTCCGGCCGCGTGCGGATGGCCCGGCCGCGGGCATGGGCCAGGGCGATCGACGGCGCATAGGAAACATAACAGGGTTCGTGATAGATCACCGTCTCGCCGGGGTTCAGCACCGCCCGCAGGGCCAGGTCGATCGCCTCGCTCACCCCCACGGAGACCAAAATCTCGGTTTGCGGGTCGTAGGCCGGCCCGAAGATTTTTTCCACATACCGGGCAATCTCCCGTCGGAGCTTCAGACTGCCGAGGTTGGAGGTATACCCCGTCCGGCCGTGCTCCAGGGCGTAGATCGCCGCTTCCCGCACTCCCCAGGGAGCGGACGAGTCCGGTTCACCGATCCCGAGGGAAATCACATCACCGCGTTTTTGGACGAGCTCGAAAAAATCGCGGATTCCCGAGCGGGGAACGGCCCGGACGTGATCCGCCAGAAAGTCGCCCGGGTTTTTCACGGTGAAACCGAAAGTCTTTCCGCCCGTTCGTCCTCCAGAAACAACACGCCGGCCTCTTTGTAGGTTTTCAGCTGAAAATGGGTCGCGGTGGAGATCACTCCCTGGATGGTGGAAAGTTTTTCCGCCACGAACGTGGCCACCTGCTTGAGGTCGGGTCCCTCCACCGTGATGAGAAGATCATAGCCCCCGCTCATCAGCTGACAGGAGACCACCTCGGGATAACGGGCCACGCGGGCCGCGATCCGGTCAAACCCCCCGTCGCGCTCCGGCGTGATGCGCACTTCAATCACCGCCCGGACCCCTCCGTGCCCGATCCGGTCCGGATCCAGCACCGCGCGGTACCCGAGAATAACCCGGTCCGACTCGTACTTTTTCAGGGCCGCCTCGACCTCCTGGGCGGTCTTGCCGGTCAGACGCGACAGCTCCTCCACGGAGGCACGCCCCTTCTCCTTGAGGATCTGAAGCAGGGCGTCCATGAACGGGAAACGGGGCGACGCCGGAGACCGGCTTACGGAACGAGGAAGATTTTACCCGTGTATGGGCACTTCACTTCCGTGCCCGGGGCAAAACCCTTCACATCGACGAGGCCGGCATACGGAGCGTAAGGACTGCGAACCATCCCCGGCTTGCCGGAGACCTTTTCCCCCTTCGGATAGCTCGCCTTGGCCGGGGCCGACTTTTCCGTGCTGTCGGGCGGCGTCCAGGGTCTCTTTTCCTCAGTCGCGGCCGTGGAGGGCTTCGACTCATCCGCCGGTTTGGTCTCCGCGGAGGAGGAGGCGGTCGTATCACCGTACGTGGTGGTCACATCGGTGGCGTTGTCCGGCACGGTGCAGGCGGACAGCAGCCCGGCGGCGGCCAGAACCCATAGGTTTGCGCTGGAGAACTTCATGGAAATCAAAGAATAACCGAAGCCGGCCGAAACGGCAATCCCGCCCTAAACTTTCGCAAAAGACAGTTTGATCCGGAATTCCGCCTTTTCCTTGGGCTTCAGATCGACGTGTTGCCCCACCAAGATTGCGTTGCCCTGCCGGATGGGCCCTTCCGGCCCCGCCTCAACATCGAGAAGCGGATAGCCCCAGGCCATCGGAAGATTTTCCGTCATCACCCTGACTTCCATGCCGTCCACACAGCGCGCGGCCAGCCCTTGGATCCCCGTCGCCTGCCAGGCCTCCCGGTCCGTCTTTTGCAGATCGCCGAACTTGATCTTGCCACGGCCGCCCTGGTCGGGACCAAGATTCAGGTTCAGCTCGGTCGCAAACACCGCCTCCAAAGGCAAGGTGCCGGTGTTGGTCAGCTGATAGGAGACCTCCACCACGCCGCTGGCCGCGTCGATGGCGTAAACCTTGTCCAGCTGGCAGGGTTGCCGCAGTCCCATGCGGTAAAGACCGCCGTCCCGGAATAGCTCGATCGTCACCCGGCTGCCGGTTTGCCGCATCTGCCGCAGCTGGAACGGCTGAAGGATGAAATCTCCCAGCTCCGGGTAGGTGCCGGCCGCGAGCTGCTCCACCGCCGTTCCCCGGGCAAAGAAATGCTCCTGGAAAATATTCCGGTCATACCAGTCCGTGACGGGCGGCGGGGCGGAGTTCGTCCCCTCGTCCCTCCGGGTGAGCACGTTCCCGAGATTTCGTCCCAGGGTCGGGAACCCCAGCTCCAGACAGCATCCTCCTTGGTGCGGCGCCACGAGCAGGGTGAGGCCGGGATGGGCCGCGGAAATTTCCAGCTGTCCATCCGCGTCAAAATCCTCCCGCAACAGTTCCGTTTCCGCCTGCCCTTCCCGCAGGTCCGCCTCCGCCTGTAACAGCTCCTTCCAGATCGCCTCCCGCAGGTGGGGCAAATGCAGCCCGCCCCGTGTTCCGTGCCACATCGCCGTGGAGGATTGGGCCCGCCAGAGTTTTTCCTGGACCGCCCGCGCCTTGGTCAACTTCGCCTTGGCACGGAGACGGCGCCCAAGGGCGAGGTTTTTGCGGTAGATCATGTTCACCTCGCTGTAGCGGACACGGAAGGAAGCCCAGGATCCTCCCCGGAAGAACGGCAGCACTTTGGCGGCATCGTAGCGCTGGCCGAGCTGGGCCCGTTCCCGGAAAAACTCCCGGCGGGCGGCGCCGGGCAGGGACCATCCGCCCAACTCTGCCGGGGTGCCGGGGGGCAAAGCCACCCGCCCTTTGGGTGCCTGCCGCTTGATTTGGGCGCGGCCGGTCAGCGTGTTGATCCAGCCGGCGGACTCTTCCAGCTTCGTGAAAAGGGTGTCGAGATACCCGGCGGTTCCGGTCGGCAAGGAGGGCCAGGTTTCCAGGCTCGCCGCCAGGGTCAGGGTAACGTCCTCCCCGCGGTTGGCGATCCGGCGAAGATGTCCGAAAAGATCATCCCACGTGGCGTGGGGAATGAGCCGGGCGAGATCGGGACAGGTGGGAAACACCGTCAAAAGATCCCCGGCCTGATCCGTCACATAGTGGCCGTTTAATTTCGCGGCGGAAATCCCCGCCTGCAGGAAGAAAGACCCCTCGACCGGCGCATATTGGATTCCCGCCCGGTTGAACGCGCCGCACAAGGACGGCCCCCAAACCCCCTCGGCCAGCCACGCCCCCGCCGGTTCGGCCCCCAGCCGCTTCTTGAGCCAGGACGTCATCATCGCCAGTTGACCGTCCCGGTCATCTTCCGCCCACTCCACCAGAACCGGCTCGTAAAAACCCCCGGAAAGCATCTCGACCCGCCCGGTCGCGGCCAGCTCCTTGATTTGGACGATCAAATCCTCATGCCGTTCCGCCAGCATCTCCATGAGCACACCGCTGCAGTGCAAATTGACCGCGACGCCGGGGTGTTTTTTCAAAACATCCAGGACGGGCCGGTAGGTCTCCTTCACGATCCGGTCCACCACCTCGGGCAGGTTCCCCAGGGGTTGATGCATGTGCAGACAAAGGACGAGGTTGACGTTTTTCATGCGGGCGTCAGACAAACCAGTTCTTCATGTCGTGGGTGCGGTTGGGACCGGCAAACTCCACCAGCCCCCGTTCGGGATAACGTTCCGCCTCCATGCCGCCACGCAGAATTCGCACGAGATAGCTTACTTCCGCCCCGTCGTTGCGCCATCCCAAGGAAGCGAATGGAACCCGGAGCTGCAGCCCCCGTTCCCCGTGAATCTCAGCCTCCGCCGGGACCGGCTCGAAGGAAACGCCGTCCCGGGTTCGGCTGATTTCCACCGACCAGCGGCTCTCCCGGTGGATGGCCCGCAACCGGACCGGGGCAGGCTGGTTGAAATCCACGCAAATCTCATCCCCGACCGGGCTTTTCCCATCCAACCGGAGATAAAAATCCTTTTCCCCAAAACCATACAGGATGGTCCGGATCCTCCGGTCCCCCTGCGCCATCGCCCCCTGGTCCCGCCAGGCGTCGTACTTTCCTGCGCCCGACCAGTCCAAATAGCTCGGCCGCGGACCCAGCTTCGGCTCGATCGCCCGGACCGGCGGATGCCCCAGACGCATCTCCGCCGCGCAGATGGGAACACTCAAGGCCGGCGGGGGGGTGGCTCCCAGCCGCCGGTAGACGTTCTGCAGCCGTGTGCGGAACAGCGCGTCAAAAATTAGGTCGCTGTCGGTCTGGAAATCCGGCCCGTACCACCAGAACCAGTCGCTTCCCTCGGCGGCATAGAGGTCCTCCCAGGCCGCCTTTTTCGTCTCCTCCGGCAAATGGTTGCGGCTTTCCGCCTGCTTGAGAAAGTCCCGCGTCCGCTTGATCCAGTCCCAGGCCCGGTTCTCCTCGGGGTCCCCGATCCAGATGTCAAAGTTTCCGCCGATCCAAGAGCCCGAGTGGATGCGTCCCGCCGGCGCACCCTCCTTGCCGTCCAGATACCCTCCGAGGGTTTGGGTGCGGATGCGCTTGGATCCCGCCAGTCTTTGGTAAAATTCGTGCAGGAAACTTTCCCCGCTGTCGGGAAAAGCCTCCCAGGCGTTTTCCCCGTCCAGCGCCAGGGTGATCACCCCGTCCTTGGGCATGACATGGGCAATATGCTCGATGTGGACCAGGAGATAATCCGCCGCCGCTTTCGGCTCGGTCCTTGCCGCGGTGAAACCGATGTAATCGGAAAGCGGCCGCTCCCGGAACAGCGCCTTCAGTTTGGCCCCCTGTTCCTCTACCCGCCACGCCTGAAACAGCTCCACATGGTCCACCTTCCGCCCCTGCTCCTCCAGTCCGCGAAACAGCACCGCTTCGTCGGTGCAGAAATACTCGAAGCCGGCCTTGGCCATCAGGGGGATGACCTCGGGACTGACCGAACCCTCCGAGGGCCAGAGCCCCCTCGCCTTGCGGCCGAACACGCGGGTGTGCGACTCCTGCGCCCGCTGCAGGTGGGCCAGGGCGTCCTCGGGGGCCTGCAGCCGGTCCGGCAAACGGGCCCACGGCATCGCCCTTTTGGCCGCCTCGGTGTCCGCCAAGAGCGGCAGGATCGGGTGATAAAACGGCGTCGTGGTCAGCTCGACCTGCCCGCTCTCCGCCAAGACCCGGTATTCACCGAGGATGCCCTTCAACATTTCCTGGTGGATCTGCAGCACGCGGCGCTTCTCTTCCTCGGTGAAATCCCGCCCTTTTTTGATCAACTCCCCCAGCTCGGGATACCTTTGCCGGGCGGCAAAACCGCACCAGCCGAGATTGAACCACACCTGCAGGTCCCGCAGGTCGGCCTCCTTGAAACGCTTCAGGTTATGGGAAGAGCCGGCCCGCCGCCCCCGCAGATCCAGCAGTTGCCGGTAGCGCGGATGCGGGTCGACGCAGGTGTGCCAGTTGATCTTGAAAAAATGCTCCAGGATTTCCGCGCGCTCCTTCTCCCTCAGCTCCTTCGCCGGCTTGGCGGCCAGATCGCCCCATCGGTCCTTCACCTTTCCCTCGGCCATCTGCTCGATCTGCTGAACCAGCACCGGGGTCAGGTTGAAGTTCAGTTTCACTCCCGGATGCCGCCGGGCCATTTCCGCCATGTCCGCGTAGCCGCGGACGGTGTGCAGCCGCACCCACGGCATCAGCACTTCGCCGGTCGCCGCGTCCACGTACGACGGCTGGTGGAAATGCCAGAGCAGGACGACGTCAGCCATGCACGGTCGCCTCGCGGAGGACGTTGGCCGCCTCCTCGGGCAGGGTCGGGTTGATGTAGAAACCCGTGCCGAACTCGAAGCCCGCCACTCCCGTCAACCGGGGGAGGATCTCAATGTGCCAGCGAAAGTCCGCGTCGATCGTTGTCCAGGAGTCCGGTCGCCGGCTTCGGCGGAACGGGGCTGTATGGAGGATCAGGTTGTAATCGGGGTGATCGAGGGCGCTGGCATAGGCCCCGAGTGTTTTTTGGAGTGCCTCGGCCAGATGCACCAAATCCGCGTCGCTGGTGGCATGGAAGTCCGCCTGCTGCCGGCGGGGCATGATGCAGGTTTCGAATGGAAACCGGCTGGCGAACGGGCAGAAAACGGTGAAGCCGTCGTTTTCAAACACGGTCCGGTCTCCGGATTTGCGTTCCGCCTTGAGAATATCCTCAAACAGGTTGCGGTCCTTCTCCAGATAATAGGCGCGGGCCGCCGCCAATTTTTCCTTTAACACAATCGGCGTCACCGGCAGGGCGATCAGTTGTGTGTGGGCATGCGGCATCGTCGCGCCCGCCCGGGCCCCCTGGTTTTTGAAGATCAGAATGTAATGGAGCCGGATGTCCTTGGAGAGGTCGAGGATCCTGGAACGACAGGCCTCCAGCACGCGGGTGACCCCGTGCAGGCTTTGCTTCTCCAGAGGGAGTTTGGGATGAGGGGTCTCCACGATCACTTCATGCGCCCCGATGCCGTTCATGCGGTCGTAAAATCCGACCGCCTCCTTTTCCAGGTCCCCCTCCACCCGCAACGCCGGGAAGCGGTTGGGCACCACGCGCACCTGCCAGCCGGGACCGTTGGCCGAGCCCCCGTTCGGACGGATCGCGTAGAGTTCCGGGGGCGTGTAGCTCTCGTGTCCCTCCAAAAAGGGATCCTCCTCAGGCCGCGTCGGCGGCATCTCCTCGCAACGATAACGCTCGGGGCGGATCTGCCGCTCGGGGCTGAACACGATCCAACGTCCCACCACGGGGTCTTTTCTCAGTTCCGGCATGCCTGGATTCCTTTCATCGTTTCTTCCTGGGGGAAGAAAGCCCGGCGGAGGAGCGGTAGACGGTTTCGTAGGCCGGCACCGCCGCGCCCCATCCCCAGTCTCGCTTCATCCCGTTTTGGCGGGCCGCCTTCATCATTGCGGGTTCATCCCATAACGCCAAGGCCTGATCGAGCCCCTTTCGTAAACCTTCAGCGGAGCCTGCCGGAAACCGGATGCCACAACCTGTTCGGCCTGCCCCGTTCCAGGGCTCCACGCTGTCGTGCAGGCCGCCTGTGTCCGCCACCACCGGAATCGCCCCGTAACGCATCGCATACATCTGGGTCAGGCCGCATGGTTCCGTCCGAGAGGGCATCAGGAAAAAATCGCCCCCCCCGAAGATCCTTCGGGCCAGCTCCTCGTGGTGCTCCAACCGCACTGCCACCTGCCCCGGCAAACTCCGCGCCAACTCCCGGGCCGCTTCTTCCAGTCCGGGCTCTCCGGTTCCAAGAATCGCCAGGCGCCCTCCCTTGGCTGCCAAACCCCGGGCCGCTTCCATCACCAGATCCAACCCCTTGTCCGGGGTGAGCCGGCTGACCATGCCGAAAATCGGCCGGCCGTTGGCCGGCTCCAGCCCCAGCTCCGCCTCCAGGGCCGCCCGACACTCTTCCCGACCCTGGGTCGACGCGATCTGGAAGTTTTTTTTCAGCGCCGGATCGTCCTCGGGATTCCAGGACTCCGCATCGATGCCGTTCAGGATTCCGGTCAGGTGGCGGGCCTTTCCCTGCAAAACCTCGTGCAATCCGTGGCCAAACGCCTCGGTCTGGATCTCCCGCGCGTAGCTCGGGCTCACCGTGGTGACCTCGTGCGCCAGGAGGACGGCTCCCTTGAGCAGGTTCACCTTCCCGTAAAACTCCAGTGTTTCCGGGCGAAACATCTCCGCCGGCAGTCCCAGACGGGGAAAGTCCGCGGCCGGAAATTCCCCCTGATAACGGAGGTTATGGATGGTGAAGATTGTCCGCATCGGCAGATGCACCACCGAGGCCAACGCCGGGATCAGCGCCGTATGCCAGTCGTTGGCGTGAAGCACCTCCGGCACCGGCTCGATGTGCCGCGCCAGTTCCAGCGCCGCGCGGGAAAAGAAAACAAACCGGTCCAGGGAATCGGGATAGTCCCCGCCTCCCTCCCCGTAGGGATGCGGACGGTCGAAATATTCATCCCGTTCGATGCCAAACAGCGCCACCGCCCCCCGCTGCCCCTGCCAGACCCGGGTGGCCCACGTTCCGGTGGCCACCGGCACCGGCAACTCCAGATTCGTCCGCCGGAACTCTCCGGACTTCTTCAGTCCGCGGTGCAAAGGCACCGCCACGCTGACGGCGTGCCCCGCGGCCGCCAGCGCCTGGGGAAGCGCCGCCGCCACGTCCGCCAGTCCCCCCACCTTGGCATGGGGAGCCAGCTCGGCTGCCACAAATAGGATGTTCATGGGATGAATCTTCCATTATGCCCTATCTTCCATGCCTGCCGCCAGCCGCTTGCCGGACCGGATTCTTGCGCTTCTGCAGGGAAAAAAAGCCGCCCCGCTCGACGTACCCGCCCTGTCCCGCCGGCTCCGCGTTCCCCCGGCTGCCGTGAGCCGCACCCTGGCCACGCTGGAAAAGCAGGGTCGGGTCGCCCGGGTCCGGCATGACCACTGGATCTCCTCCGAATCGGCGGATCTCGTCACCGGCACGATCCAGTTTCATCCCAAGGGCTTCGCCTTTGTCACCCCGGCGGAAGGCGGCGGTCAGGACCTCCGCATCGACGCCGAGGACACCGCCACCGCCCTGCACGGTGATCTGGTGGTTGCCCGGATCCAGCGGAGCCCGTTGCCCGGTCGCCGCCGGGGCCCCGAACCCGAGCGTCCCCGCGGCCGGATCATTCGCATTCTGGAGCGCCGCAACGCCAACATCGTCGGCACTCTCCAGAAGACCGCCCGGTTTTTCATCGTCATCCCGGACGATCCCCGCCTACAGCACAACCTTTACGTGCCCGAGCCGGGCTCCGGCGGCTCCCCCGCCGCGGCCCCCGGCGACAAGGTGGTGGCGCGCCTCACGGAATGGAAAAACCGCCACACCAATCCGGAAGGCGTGGTCGTGGAGAGGCTCGGACGCCGGGAGGACCCGGGCGTCGATATTCTCTCCATCGTCCGGAAGTTCGATCTGCCCACGGAGTTCCCCGCGCAGGCCCTGACCGAGGCCTCCTCGTTTCCTCCCGTTGAACTTCCCGACAAACCCGCCGACCGCGAGGATCTCCGCGGGGAGTTCATCATCACCATCGATCCCGACACCGCCCGTGATTTCGACGACGCCATTTCCCTCCGCGAACTCCCCGGCGGTCACGCCGAGATCGGCATCCATATCGCCGATGTCTCCCACTATGTCCGGCCTGGATCCGTTCTCGACGAGGAGGCCCGTCGCCGGGCCAACAGTGTCTATCTCGTCAACGGCGTCATCCCCATGCTGCCTCCCCGCCTGTCCGACGATCTCTGCTCCCTCCGACCCAAGGAACAGCGCCTCACCTATTCCGCTTTTGTCCGGATCGGGCCGGACGGCCGGATCGGCACGGCCCGCTTCGGCCGCACGGTCATCTTCAGCCGCCACCGCCTCACGTATCGGGAGGCGCAGCTTCGCCTCCACCGACCCGCCGCGGACGACTTGGACCGGTTCCTGCAAAAAGCATGGACCTTCGCCTCCGCCCTGCGGAAGCGGCGCTTTGCCAACGGGGCCCTCGACATGGATTTCCCCGAGCTTCGCGTCCTCCTCGATGAACGGGGGCGGCCGAACCGGATCGAGAAAGAGTCCTCCGACGAGTCCCACCAGCTGATCGAGGAGTTCATGCTCCTTGCCAACGAGGCCGTGGCCCGCCATCTCAACCGGGAACACCGGCCGGCCCTGTACCGGATTCACGAGGTTCCCGACGAATCCCGCCTTCAGGAGTACCGCCAGCTGCTCATCGCCCATGGGATCAAGGCCGGTGATCTCACCCAGCGGGGTGAAATCCAAAAAATCCTGAAGTTGCTCCCCGGCCGGCCCGACGGATACGCCCTGAAGATCGCTTTGCTCCGGTCGCTTAAGCGGGCCGTGTACTCACCCAAAAGCCTGGGCCACTACGGGCTGGCCAAATCCCATTACACTCATTTCACCTCCCCCATCCGCCGCTACGCCGACTTGCTGGTCCACCGGGCTCTCGCTCACACCCGCGGCGCTCCTCGCGGCGAAAGCGATGCCCTCCACAAACTGGCCCAGCACCTATCCCGGCAGGAACGCACCGCCGCCGATGCGGAGCAGGAATCCAAGAAGCTGAAGCTTTTGGAATATCTGGAGGCCCAGGCCGGCCCGAAGGCCACCCAAACCTTCGAGGCAATCATCACCGAGGCGACCAATTTCGGCCTCCTCGTGGAGCTGCCCGACTTTTTGCTCTCCGGGCTCATCCATGTCTCCTCCCTCACGGACGACTTTTTCTCCTTCGACCCCGTTCGCCGTCATCTGCGCGGCCGGCGCACCGGAAAAATCTACAAGGCCGGAGTCCATCTCCGCGTGGCCGTCCTGCGCATCGACTTCCCCAAACGCCAGGTCGATTTTCGTCCGGTTTGAAGCGTGGTTTTTCCTACGGGAACTCCACCTGCACCACCGTGGCGTCCTCCACTCCCTCCAGCAAAAGGGAGCCATGGTCGGCGGTGATCAAACGTGCGGTCCCCTTGGCCCATTCATGCCCACTCTCTTTTTCCCGGACTTTTCCGGCCGCCACAAAAAGATACCGGAAACTCCTGGGATTCGGAACCATCTCCCGGAGCTCTCCGGGGGCCAGCCACCAACGCGTGATCTTGAAATGGTCGCAGACCAGCATTCGTTCCCCTCTGGGTTGGACGAAGGCCGGTTCATGGTCATCCCAGCGGATGGAGGCCAGCGCCTCTTTCACGTGGAGGGCCCGGGGCTTGCCGGCGTTATCTTTCCGGTCCCAGTCATACACCCGGTAGGTTGTGTCGGAATTCTGCTGAATTTCCAAAATCACGTTGCCCGCGCCGATCGCATGCACGCGCCCGGACGGCAAAAACATCGCCGCCCCGGGCTCGGTTTTCAGGCGGTGGAAGCAGTCCGCCACGGTCCCGGTTCCCAGCGCTTTCTCAAACTCCGCCTTTCCCACGCCGTTTTTTAGCCCGGCGAGAATTTCCGCCTGAGGTTGGGTCTCGAGAAAAAACCACATCTCGGTCTTCGGTTCTCCCGCCAATTCCTTCGCGCGATCTGCGGGAGGATGCACCTGCAGCGAGAGCTTATCCTGGGCATCAAGCAGCTTGATCAGGATGGGAAACCGGGCGGCCTTCGTGGCGCGGAGCCCGAAAAGTTTTTGGCGATCCGGCCCGCTCCAGAGTTCTTGCAGGGTTTGGCCCGACTCCTTTTCCCGCGACTGCGCCTCCGGGCGGTCCACCAGCTCCCAGGTCTCCCCGATCTTTTTCTCCTCAGGGAGTTTTCGCCCAAACCGTTCCGCAAGATTTCTTCCACCCCAGATCCGCTCCTGAGGCAACGGCTCAAATTCCCAAATGGCCATGGGCGCATGGTAGGCCCCCCTCAAAAATCAAACATCAAAAATCAAAAACCCTCCCCCTCCCACGCCCTTCCATCCCGGTACGCCGCCCCCGCCTTCCATTTTCCACTTTCCCAAAGAAACGGAACCACCAGGCGCCTCTCCCCGTCTCCGGCAGATCGGATCACCTCCGCCTCGGCATACTCCTTGGCTTCAAACCGGGGCACGTCGCTAAACCGGTAAATGGCGGCCTGTTCCCGGTCTTTCCGGGCCACCACCACCATGGCAGCCCGGGGTTCCCACCCTTCCGCCCGGATCTTTTCCACGAGCGGTCGCGAGAGCGCTTCCTCCAGCTCCCCGTGTTTCCCCGCATTCGCTTGGTCGATCATCCCTTCAACCTCCCGCACAAACCGGGATCTCGGATCCGGCCCGCAACCATGGAGACAAATTGTCCCCAAGATCAACCCAGCCAACCGCAAACTTGCCTTGGAAAAAGCCATCGGTTCGCTTCATTAAACACACCCTTTTCCATGGCCAAATCAAAACCCGCACGTACCGGACCCAGCCTCGGCCAGGAGGTGGTCGCCCTCGCTATCCTCGGGTCGGGCATCCTGCTTCTTCTTGCCCTCTTTTCCTTCGATCCCCGCGATCTCTCCTTCTACTCCCAGCCGCCGCAGAGCCCCAAAGCCAACCTCGTGGGTCCGGCCGGGGCCTATCTTGGCGGCATCCTCTTTCTCCTTTTCGGATTGGGCTCCTACCTCTTCCCTGTGGTTTTTATCGCCGGCGGACTTCTGCTCTTTTTCGCCAAGGAGGTGCGCTACTCGCAGAAATTCCTGCTTCTGGGAATTCTTCTGGTCACGGGAGCCTGCCTCCTCCAGCTGGCTGCGCCGGTTTTCGGCCCCGCCTTGGCCAACCCGCTCTTTTCCGGAGCCCAGGGACTGGAGGGGGCCCCTTCCCCCGCCGGCAAGATGCCGGGCGGCTACATCGGATATTTCCTCAACGATAAATTTCTCGCCCCCATCCTCGGCACTGTTGGCGCCGTCCTAGTCTTCGGCCTCTCCTACCTCGTCGTTCTGGTTTTACTTTTTGAATTCCGGCCTGCCGAACTCGCCCGGGCCTTCGGCGAGGCC
Organism: uncultured Akkermansia sp.; assembly: GCA_964623555.1. Classification (GTDB taxonomy): domain Bacteria; phylum Verrucomicrobiota; class Verrucomicrobiia; order Methylacidiphilales; family Verrucolacustridaceae; genus Verrucolacustris. The sequence goes on from CAZURF010000001.1 coordinate 45,107, forward strand.
GGCCGCGCCATTGTGGACCAGTACTGGGATTACCGGATCCGTAAGGCCGCCCCCGACGAACGGATCGGCCTCGAGCAAAAGAAGCTCGAAATTGAGCAGAAACGCCTCCACCGCCGCCTCGCCAGAGAGAAAGCACAGGCCGCCAAAAAGACCGCCGAGCCGGTGCCGCCCGCCGCCAACCGTCCTTCGCCAAAGATCGTCGACACCACGATCAACCCCTTTCCCTCGGCCCTTCCCGGAACCACGACACCCAAGCCCAAGGCCGGCCCTACCAAACCCGAAAAGCCGGAAACCAAGATCAAGGATCTCGGCAAACCGGTTTCCCCTTTGCCCACCCTGTCCGCCGAAACCCCTTCTTCTTCCGTCTCTCCTTCCCGGCCCACGCCCCCCAAAACGCCCACTCCTGCCGCCACCCGTCCCTCCTACAGCGCCTACAAGCTCCCTTCCATCGACCTTCTCCAGAAATCCGAAAAGGAGACCCGCCCCACCTACACCGAAGACGAGCTGAAAACCAACCAACAGCGCATCGTCGAGGCCCTCGCCCATTTCGACATCGAGGTGAGCCCGGGCGACATCACCCGCGGGTCCACGATCACGCGCTACGAGCTCTATCCCGCCCCCGGCGTCCGCGTGGAGCGTATCGTCAACCTCGAGCGCGACCTCTCCCGCACCATGAAGGCGGAGCGGATCAACATCCTCGCCCCCGTTCCCGGGCGCGACACCGTCGCCATCGAGGTGGCCAACTCCGCCAAGATCAAGGTTCTCCTCCGCGACTTGCTCGAATCCGGCGAATGGTCCGGCTCCCGCGCCCACCTTCCGGTCTCCCTCGGCAAGGACGTCTACGGCGCCACTCTGGTCGACGATCTTGCCGATTTGCCCCACGTGCTGATCGCCGGCACCACCGGTTCCGGAAAATCCGTCTGCATCAACACCCTGCTTCTCAGCCTCCTCTATCGTTTTGGTCCCGATGATCTGCGCCTGATCCTCATCGACCCCAAGGTGGTCGAACTTCAGGTATACAACCGGCTACCCCACCTCGTTGTGCCCGTCGTCACCGAGCCCAAGAAGGTCCTGCTCGCGCTGAAATGGACGATCAACGAGATGGAAAAGCGCTACCGGTACATGGCCAAAGCCGGGGTCCGCAACATCGGCACCTACAACTCACGCTCCCGCTCGCCCAAAAGCGTGGAGGAGCTCGACCTGGCCCCCCGTCTGGAGGGAGAGGAACCCGCCCCGCCTTCCGGCGAGGAGCCCCTGCCGGACCGCCTTCCCTTCATCGTCGTGATCATCGATGAGCTGGCCAATCTGATGCAGGTCGCTCCCGCCGAGGTGGAAAACGCCATCGCGCTTCTTTCCGCCAAGGCCCGCGCCGCCGGCATCCACCTGGTCATCGCCACCCAGACCCCGCGGGCGGCGGTCATTACCGGCGTGATCAAAACCAACGTCCCCGCCCGCATCGCCTTCCAGGTTCCCTCCGGGGTCGATTCCCGGGTCATTCTGGACGAGTCCGGGGCCGAAAACCTGCTCGGCAAGGGTGACCTTCTCTACCTCCGCCCGGGGGCCAGCAAACTGATCCGCGCCCAAGGGGCTTTTGTGAGCGAGGAGGAAGTGGCTCGGGTGATCGACTTCATCGCCGCCCAGGCCAAGCCCTACTATGAGCAGGAAATTCACGCCAAAATGACCAAGCCTTCCATGGGCGACTCCGAACTTTCCGAAAAAGATGAGGAATTGATGTCCCGCTCCCTGGAGGTTCTCAAACAAGAGAAAAGGGCCTCCACCTCGTTGCTGCAGAGGAGGTTAGGACTCGGCTACGGCCGCGCGGCGTGGGTGATTGATCAATTTGAATCCAGAGGTATTATTGGGCCAAAGGATGGCGCCAAGGATCGGGAGATCCTCGTCGACCTTGATACGGTCCAATTATGAAAACCAAGGAAGCCCCGAACCCCGAAAAGAGCGAAAACGCCTCGATTGGTTCCCAGTTGAGCGTGGCCCGCCTTCGGCACGGCTGGACCATCGAGGAAGCCGCCGCCCGGACCCGCCTCCACGCCAACGTGATCCGTAACCTGGAGACGGATCGCTTCGACAAGCTTCCCAGCCTGGCCTACATCCGTGGCTTCCTCCGCATCTACGCCCGGGAGCTGGGACTGGATGCCAAGGCCATTCTCCGGGAATTCCAGCCCAACGCCTCGGACGTCGAGGACTCCATCCTGGATCTGCGCCCGGAGATGCTCGAATCCCTTCCCACACGCGCCGCCGAACCGGTCGTCACTTCCCGAAAGCTTGGCTTCGGGGTTCTTTCCGCGGCCGCCGTGTTTGTCCTCGCGGTTCTCGGCATCCAGATGTACCGGGTCTGGCCCGTCAAATCTCCCAAGGATCCGTCCACCCTGGCCCCGATCGGGGCGGATCAGAAAAGCGAGGCCTCCGCCCAGCCCGACTCCGCCAAGGCCAAGCCCGCCTCGGGGGATGAAGCCTTTGTGAAGACAGCTATTCCCGTAAAACCCTCCGAAGCCGCGGCCCCCGCCTCCGCCCCGGCTGCCCCTGCCACCACTCTTCCCCCCGTCCAATCCTCCGATCAAATGCCCGCCAAGCCCGCCGTTCCCCACCAGCTCCGGATCTACGCCAAAAAGGACACCTGGGTCCGGATTGTCGCGGTGCGCGACGGCAAGGAAGAGGTCCTTTTCGAGGACACCATCGACGAGGATGACATGATGCCCCGCAAACGGGATGACGCCTGGACCGGGGACTCCT
>CAZURF010000002.1:0-414 GCA_964623555.1 uncultured Akkermansia sp.
GTCGACTCCCCTTTCACCATCAGAGTTACCCCGATATTTCGGGACTCAAAGCCCGTCGGATTACTGGGCAGGATAAATCCAGCCCCAACCCCCTGATCGTTGTTGGGAACCGTAGGTTGGGTGTAACTCGTCGGGTAAAACATTTCGCGGCTGATGACAATTTTCGACTCCTTCCCGTCCGCCAACGTGACCCGCGGTGCGGCCACGAGATCACGGCCGACGGCATTCTGGAGAAGTTGCAAAACGGCCGCGAATCCACGCCCAAAAACATGGGCGTTCAGACCCACTTGGTTGGAGATATCTTGCGGATACGTCGGATCCAGCAGATTTTGCAGTGAAATCGCCGAAACGCCGGTTTGAGTCAGGCCGGCAGTCCCTCGCAAACCATCGGTGCCGCCAGAGGCACTCCCGGGA
>CAZURF010000002.1:424-44034 GCA_964623555.1 uncultured Akkermansia sp.
TTGGCCGGGAGTTCCTGGTGCCGGGATGCTGGTGTTCCCGTTCATCTGGAGGTTAAAGGTAAAATTCTTCAAGTCATTCTCCGAAAACTGGAGGAATTTTGTCTCCACCTCGAACTGCTTTTGCGCCCGCTCCCCTTGGGCGTCCCGGATCCGTTGGTCGATCTTGTTGAGCTCACCGGGTGTGTTTCGGGCCACCATTTTACCGGTGTCACGGAAACAAACCGCCGAGGCCCCCTCCACAGCGACATTGACTCCGATGTTTTTCAGAATTTCCCCACCGAGGGTCTTGGGATCACTGGAAGCGGAGGGCAAGTTCGCGATCAGACTGGGCGGTAGGTTGTAACTACGGGTCTCTAACTCCCCGCCCGTTTCCGTGACCGGCAGCAAAAAAACGGCGGTGTTCTCAACCTCGGATCGAAGCTTCTCCCCGCCCCGGACCTGCTCGCAAAGGTATTTCAGGGCCGTTTGCAGCGTAATATCTCGTAACTCCAGGCTGACCGTGGCCGCCTCGGGGTCGCTGCCTTGCGCCGCCGGAGGCAAACGCAGGACGAAGTTAAGCCCCTTCTTTTCAGGGTCGTACTGCTCACTCAAACGCTGGAGTTCCTCCACCGCCGCGCGGATTGGCCGCTCGTTGAATGTCAGCTCCGGGATCTTGATTTCCGCTAATTTTTTAAGGATCGCCGCAGCGTTCGAGTCTCCGGCCGCCCCGGTCTGTCGGACCTTGCTGGGATCGACCTTGGCCGGGGGCGGGGGTAGCCAGGCCTCGGTCACTTTGGCTAGAGCCTTTTCCCGGCTGGCCAGATACCGGAGGTCGGCTGCAGCCATTCTCTTTTCTTCCAAGTCTTCAATTTTTTTCCGGGCCACCCGGTGGTAGGGGTCGATTCGCAGGACATCATCCAGTTTTTTTCTCGCTTCGTTATATTGACCGGTTTCTGTGAGCTGGTCGGCTAACGAGAGGAGTTTTTTAATTTCGGCCGTCTTTTGCAATAAATCAGGCGAAACTGCCGGGTTTCCCGGAAAGGGGTCAGCTTGCCGGCTTCCTGCCTCCTGTGCCTCCGCCGCCTTCCTGGCCACGGCCTTGTTGGTAGGGTCGGCTTCCGCGGCCTGCTTCCAGAGGCCGGCAGCCTCCGCCAGGTTGCCTTTCTCTTCCTTAGCCAAAGCCTTGGCGGCAAAACAGCGTGCCTTGCCGATTTGCGCCTTCTTGTAGAACCCCCCAGTCTGGGCTTGCGGGTCGGTCTCCCGCAGGACGAGGTTGTATTTGGCCTCAGCATGATCCCACTCTCCGGATTGGTAAAGACGGTCGGCCAAATCCAGAATTTCGTTCAGACGAAAAGTCAATTCCCGACGGCGGTCGATTTCTCTTTGCATCATTGCCGCCGAGTTTGGGGATCGGGCCACGGACTCGGCGTCGGTTGGCTCCGCGTCCCCCTGGGAATGCAAGGCCCCGGGAAGCAGGAAGATTCCCAAAAGAAAAAAGAGGGAAAGCGGCATACCGTTATAGGTATACTTTCCCCCTGACCCCGCGGGTCAACGCTCGCAAGCCCTAGAAGAGAAAAACTTGCGAATCGTTGCGAACAAATTTCTTTCTATCTGTCAGGGGGTGGCCGGATTTTCTGGGGAGGAATTTTCCGGTGGGACCCAAAAGGGCTCCTTGCCTGCCTCGGCAAGGTTGCGGATGTGGATTTTTTTTCCCTCCCGCCCGATGACCGCAAACTCTTTACCCTCAAAGGAAAAGCTCTCGCCCACCCGGAAGGGCCCTACCTCCGTCCCTCCCGACACGGGGGTGAAAAAGCGGATCTCCCCGACATCCCAAGACAAGGGGTGCGGTCGTTGGGGAGTGCTGAAAATCAGTTTTTGGGGGCCCTGAAGGGCATCCCCTCTTTCCAACATCACCACCGAATTGTCTACTTCGACCTCCACCCCCCCTGCCTTCTGGTCCTTGATTTTTTCAACCCTCTCTTCATAGGAGGCAAATTTCAGGGGGATTACGTGGCTGTTTTGACCAGAGTCCTTGGCCTTGTCGCGGGCTGCCTTCATTTTGCCCTGCTCGGAAAAAACTTCCACCCCGTCAGGTCCCGCCATCAACCAAAAAGAATCTCCCGGCTTACCTTTAAACTCCCGGCGTTTGGTCCCGACCTGAAAACGCAGGGTGTACAAACCTCCGCTTTTCTCCGGGAAACTCACCGCCATGGCCACCGGATCCCCCGAACGGGACTTCAGCTTGCTTTCCTTGGCGGGACTGTCGCTCTTCTGGGTCGGGTCGGTGCGGGAAAGAAACTCTTCCAGGTTTGTGAAACCATCCCCGTCCGGATCCCCATCTTTGATGCCGGGATCTGCTGGATCCAGTCGGTACTTCATCTTCCAACCCACCTCCAGCCCATCCTCCGTCTTCATTTTGCGGTCCAGAGGCTGGACGGGTTCCGCGTTCCCCGGCAGGTAAACCAACTGCGCGGACACAAACACTCGGTGCTCCCCCTCTTCCCCCGTAAGACCCTGGAGCCCCTCGACCTCCCGAACTAATTTCTCCCGGGTCTTCCGATAACCTTCAGCTTTTTGCTTGGCTTCCGTGAGTGCCGATTTGCTGACTCCCCCAACGCTTTCGCCTGGGACAATTTTACCTGGCATCCAGAGTCCGGCCAAAGCAAACGCCATCCCAGCTAAAAAGGCGACCACGATCCCGCCTCCAATCCATGGAGAGACCTTCATGGGGACCGGGCCGGCGGGGTTCCCGCCTTTGCCTCCGCCGGATTTCGCCAGGCCACAAAGTCCAAATTCAAACGGACCGTCAGGCTTTCTTCCCCTGCTAGAACCTCCAGAAGTTTTCTGCCTGGCTTGGCTCCGGCAACGTCAGGGGTTCCCGAAGTTCCATCCGAGGAAAACTTTTTGGCAATTTCCGATCGAAGGGGAAAGGTCTCTTTGGCACTGGTGACGGAAAGATCCGTGATAATGAATAGCCAGGGATCGGTCGCCAGCAGCCGTATGTACGTATAAAGCACCTCGGGGGAGCAGCGGATCTCGGCCTGGAAGCTCTTTTTCTCGGGCCCGGCTGGAGGGCTGCCTGGTTTGGCGGGGAGCGCGCCCGATGCCGTATCTGCCGCTTTTTCAGCCGAGGAGCCTGGGCCCGTTAAAGCCCGGAATTCGCAGAGGGTGGGATACTGTTCGGCGGATTTCCGCGCCTCCATCAATCGCTCCACTAAGCGCTGGGCCACCGAAAGATGAAGGGCAAGACCGGGAACTTCCTCCGCCGAGGGACTTTTCTGGCGATAGGCTTCCAGGCCGAGATAAAAATCAGGCCCCAGCTGCATTTGACTGCCCGAGGCGGCTTTTTGCAGGTCACTTTGAATTTGAATCAGCCTGTCTTTCCATTTTTCCGGGTTTTTGGACCAGTCTTGGCCCTCGCCATAAGCCTCCCGGGTTCCCTGCGACCAAACCTTGGTCATGGATCCATCTTTCTCCCAAAGCTCCTTCTCGATTTTCTGGATCTCCCCGGCTTCCCGGTTCGCTCTCGTGGCACCGGCAGGATCGCCCAGCAAAGCCGCCAAGGCCGGATTGCCCATCCGCTCGGCAAGGGCCTGTGCCTCCGCCTGTTTTTCACCGAGACTTCCCAAACCCCACCAAGCCAGAGCCCCCGCCGCCAAAAGCAGGATGGCTCCCCCAACCGCTCCCACCAACTGCTGGCGATTCAGACCAGCCTTCATGGCGCCGCCCCCGCCGAAGGCGCTTTTTCCGGGGTCTGCCAAGGCCAGTCCGCCTTCAATCGGAATTTTAGGGCAACCTGATCCGTTTTCCCATCGACATACAAGGGGGTTTCTCGCTCTATCACGGTGACGTTCAGCAGAACCCCCCCTGCTTCCAAGGCCTTTTGGAAATTTGCCACCGCCTCGGCGTCAGCAATGGCCGACTGGGTTTCAAACATTCCCCCGATCTCCACCACGGGAGCAGGAACCGAGCCTGCCTTGCCCCCCTCTGGGGCGGTCGTTCCCTCTTCGGCCGGCAAAACCTTCAAGCTGGTGATCCAAAGCTTTTTCGGAGTGTGACGCCTCAGTTCCTGCAACAATCGCGGCCAGCGCAGTCGCTGCTTTTCAAGGGACAGAGCCAGTTCCAACTGCTGGAGGGAGGCGGAGAATTTTTTGTTTTCCGCCTCCAGTTTTTGCAGGGCCTGACTGGCCTGCTCCACTCTTTCCGTTTCCCCGGCCAATTGTTGGGCGGACTTGGCCGCCTGCCAGGCACCATGAAGACCAGGCAAAAAGAGCAAGGAGGCTCCCGCCACCGCCGCCACGGCCATCGCCGGTAAGTCCCGGCCTTTCTGGGCCTGCGCTCGGCCCATCGCTCCCAGCACGTTGATGGATACGGGCGCCTCGGTCATAGACTGCAGAGCGGTGCCCACCACCGCCGCCCAAGCGGGAAACGTGCCGGCCGCTGCCTGCCCGTCGCTTCCCCCCGGCAAAGCCAGTCTTCGGAAGGGCTGAAAAAACTGTACGGGAATTCTTAATTTTTCCTGAAAAAAGAGATCGGTGTAACCCAACAAGGCTCCCCCTCCCGCCAGCCAGGCCTGGGTGGGCTTACTTCCTCCCTGCTGGCTGCGGAAAAATGTCACCGAGCGTTCCACCTCGGTGTGTAAACGGGTCATGATGCCCCGAGACAACTTCGAAATCCGCGCGGTGACCGCATCCGCTGAATCCTCATAAGCGCCGCCGGGATGAACAAAGCCTTTGGCCTTTTTCAAAAGTTCAGCCCCGGCAAAGGACTCCTGCAGATCGGTGGCCACCGCTTGGGACACAGCCCCGCCACCCAGCGGGACCACGCGCACGAAAAGGCGCCCCCCCTCCACCAGGAGAATTGTGGTGGCCCGGGCACCAATCTCCATCACCAGGGAGCACCCTCCCACCTCGGGATAATTAAAGGCAAGGCCGTTGACCAGGGCCGCGGGAGCCAAGGTTGCCGTCTGCGGCCTCAACCCAACCGAGGCGGCAGCTGCCGACATTTCCTCCACCGTTTCCCTTTTGATGGCAAGGATCAGGGCTTCCACCTCTCCGGCCTGCGGAGAGGGCAAAACCTGATAATCCCACAAGGCCTGTTCGATGGCCGGAACGGTTTGTTGCGCCTCAAAGCCGATCATGGATCCCACTTTGGCGGGCTGCGCTCCCGGAACTTTGAGGATTCGCGCAAAAACCGCCGGTCCTCCGAGGCAGAGATGACAGTTCCTCGTTTTGCTCGCCAGACGCCCCAAAGCCGCGGACAAGGCCTGGGCGTAAAGGGCAAAAAAATCCGAAGTTTTTGCCGGGTCGTAGGGAATTTCCTCCTGACTGCAGGCCAACACCACCGGTCGTCCTTTGGGATCCGGACCGATTTCCAGCAAACGAACGGCCGAGGCACCCAGATCGACGGCCAGGACGCGGGAGAAGGAGGGCATGCCGCCGAGACTCCCCTTTTAGGGCTTTTTCAGCTGGGGATACCGCTTGAAATCCTTGGGCCAGAAAGGAGTTTCCGTGATGGGCAACAGAATTCCGGGAATTTCCTGGGCATCCGTCGACTTGTACCAATCAGGATCTTTTTTCCCGCCGCGACCACTCAGCCCCTTGTCTTTATCCCCCTGCAAATCAAACGCATCCTCAACTGGATTTCCCCGATCCGTTGCCTCCACTCTCAGATTCATTTTTCGACCGCTCCAGTCAGTCTCTCCGTTCGGCTTCAAACCGGCGAAACGCAACGTGGAAGCGGGCGGAAGAAACATTCCTGCGTAATGTTTGGCTCCTTTGGGCACATCCCGGTAGGACACCTCCCCTGTCAAAACCACAAATTTCTCCGTATCCTTGGCTCCCGCCTCCCCCTCTACCACCTCATATCCTTCCAGGTAGAAGCGAAATTTTAGTTCAGGGGTGTTTTTTTTCTCCGTGGAAAATGGTACGTCAATCCTGAGCCATCTTCCGTCCTGCGAGGACTTTGCCTCTGATCCGGTGGGGAGGGGCTTGCCCCCAGAGCCAACGGAGTCGGGAACGGGCACCAGTTCAATCTCCAGATCCTGCAACTTGCCGAAAACGACGTTGGGTTTCCCTTTCTCTTGGGCCATGACCCCGGTTGAAAAAAGCCCCCAACAGAGCACCAAAAGGACCCATGGACGGAACATCATCCTGACAAACTAGAATCCGTCCCTTAAGGGTCAATGGAATAGGGATTTAGTATCGAGAAAACGTTGGCAAGGGGCCCAAGAATTTAGCTGGCCGGGTTGTAGGCAAGATTGGGCTGGAGCCACTTTTCTATTTCCCTTACCTCCACCCCTTTGCGGTTGGCGTAGTCCTCCACCTGGTCTTTTCCGATCGCCCCAACCGCAAAATACCGGGCCTCGGGATGACCGAAGTAAAGCCCGCTTACCGAGCTGGCCGGGGTCATGGCGCAGCTCTCGGTCAAACGGATCCCCGTGTGCTTTCCCGCCTCCAACAGTGCCATCAGGCCCCTTTTTTCTGTGTGATCCGGGCACGCCGGATATCCTGCAGCCGGGCGGATTCCCCGGTACTTTTCATCGATAAGATCCTCCTTGGAGAGCTTTTCTGCCGAGCCGAAACCCCAAGCCTGGCGTGCCAGTTCATGCATTTTTTCCGCAAACGCCTCCGCACAGCGGTCCGCCAGCGCCTTCAAAAGAATCGCCTGGTAATCGTCATGTTGTTTCTCCAGTTCGCGCGCCCACTCTTCCACGCCATGGCCAGCGGTGACCGCGAACGCCCCCACATAATCTTTTTTTCCGCTGGAAACCGGGGCCACAAAATCTGCCAGGCAACGGTTGGGCTGACCGTTAGTTCGTGATGCCTGTTGCCGGAGCGCGTGGAGTCGGGCCCGAACCTTTTGACGCGTGTCATCGGTGTAAAGCAGGATGTCGTCCCCTTCGGCCTGGGCGGGGAAAAAGGCCATGACCCCGCGGGCCCGGATTCTCTTCTCCTTGAGAATTTTTTTCAGAAGAACTTGGGCGTCGTCATAAAGCTTCCGCGCTTCCGTTCCCACGACCGGATCGTCAAAGATTTTGGGGAACCGGCCCCGGAGCTCCCAGGCGTGAAAGAAGGGTGACCAGTCGATGTAATCCACCAGCTCGGCCAAGGGAAAATCCTCAAAGACGCGCAACCCCAGAAATTCCGGCTTGGCCGGATCCTCGGACCAGTCGAAACGGGCGGCGTTGCGGCGTGCTTCCGCCAGGGGTAGAAGCCTCTGCGCGGAACGCCGGTTCTCAAAATCTTTCCGGGCCTTTTCCTGGTCCTGGCGGATCTGCCGCACAAACGCCGGGCTTTTTTCCTGGGACAGAAGTTGCTGGGCCACTCCCACGACCCGGGAGGCGTCGATCACGTGGACCACGGGTCCCGCGTAGACCGGGGCGATTTTTACGGCGGTGTGGGCGGCGCTGGTGGTCGCCCCACCGATCAAAAGGGGGAGCTGGAATTTTTCCCGGTCCATCTCGGAGGCGACCGTGACCATTTCATCGAGGGAGGGGGTGATCAGTCCGCTGAGTCCAATCACATCCACTCCGTGACTCCTGGCCTCGGCGAGGATCTTCTCGCACGGCACCATGACCCCGAGGTCAATCACCTCATAGCCGTTGCAGGCCAACACCACCCCCACGATGTTCTTGCCGATGTCGTGCACATCCCCCTTCACCGTGGCCATGAGAATTTTTCCCGCACGCGATTGGGCCCCCGCCGCCTTTTCTTTTTCCATGAAAGGGGTCAGGTAAGCGACCGCTTTCTTCATCACGCGGGCGCTTTTGACCACCTGGGGCAAAAACATTTTCCCCTCTCCAAAGAGATCACCCACATGGCGCATGCCCCCCATCAACGGCCCTTCAATTACTTCGAGCGGGCGGCCGTATTTCTGGCGGGCCTCCTCGGTGTCCTCATCGATATGGTCGGTGATCCCCTTCAGCAGGGCATGCAGCAACCGGTTTTCCACGCTTCCCTTGCGCCAAGCCTCATCCTTCACCGTCGCCCGCCCCCCCGCTTTCACCGTTTCGGCAAACTCCAACATCCGCTCGGTGGCGTCAGGCCGTCGGTTAAGCAGAACGTCTTCCACCCGCGTTTTTAAATCCGCGGGGATCTCCTCATAGACCGCCAATTGCCCGGCGTTGACGATAGCCATGTCCAGTCCCGCCTGAATCGCATGATAAAGGAAGCAGGAATGCATTGCCTCCCGGACCGGGTTGTTGCCCCGGAAGGAAAAGGAAATATTACTGACTCCCCCGCTCGTTTTGCAGCCCGGCAAGGTTTGCTTGATTTCCCGGACGGCCTCGATGAACTCCACCGCGTACCCATTGTGCTCTTCGATGCCCGTGGCCACGGTCAGGATGTTGACGTCGAAGATGATATCCTCCGGGGCAAATCCGGCTTTTTCGGTCAAAAGCCGGTACGCCCTTCGGCAGATTTCCACTTTTCGCTTCCGATCGGCGGCCTGGCCCTCCTCATCAAAGGCCATCACGATGACCGCGGCGCCATAGCGGCGGGCCTTGCGGGCCTGCCCCAAAAAAGCCTCCTCGCCTTCCTTGAGACTGATCGAGTTCACCACCGACTTGCCCTGGACACACTGCAAACCGGCCTCCAGAACCGACCACTTGGAGCTGTCCAAGACGAGCGGCACCCGGGAGATCTCCGGCTCGCTGGCAATCAGGTTTAAAAATCGCGTCATGCTGGCCTCGCCGTCCAGCAACGCTTCGTCAAAATTGATGTCGATCAGGTTGGCGCCCGCTTCCACCTGCTGTCGTGCCACCGCGACCGCCTCGTCAAATTTTCCTTCCTTGATGAGCCCGGCAAACTTGGGGGATCCCGTCACGTTGGTCCGCTCCCCGATGGAGGTAAAGGATCCTCCCGTCCCGATGGTATAGGGTTCCAGGCCGCTCAGAACCGTTGCCGGCGGCGGCGGTTGGGCGACCCGGGGCGGCAAAGCGCGCACCCCTTGCCCGATGGCGGCGATGTGTTCGGGGGTGGTTCCGCAACAACCCCCCACCAGATTCAGGAATCCGGCCTGCGCGAACTCCCGCAAAACCTCAGCCATCTGCTGGGGCGTTTCATCGTAGCCGCCAAAGGCGTTGGGCAGGCCCGCGTTGGGATAACAACTGACGAAGCAATCCGCCACTTTGGAAAGTGCGGCCATATAGGGTCGCATTTCCTTGGGCCCCAGAGCGCAGTTAATGCCCACGCTGAAGGGCCGGGCATGGCGGATGGAGTGCCAGAAGGCCTCCGTGGTCTGACCGGATAAAGTCCGTCCCGAAGCGTCCGTGATCGTCACGGAGATCATCACGGGCAGGCGGTAACCCATCTCATCAAAAATCTCCTCCATCGCCCAGAGGGCGGCCTTGAGATTCAGCGTGTCGAAGGTCGTTTCCGGCAGGAGCAAGTCGACCCCCCCCTCGATCAGGGCCCTGATTTGCTCGCCGTAAGCCTCCGCCAACTGCCGGAAGGTGACGGCGCGATAGTCCGGCCGGTTCACATCCGGAGACATGGAGGCCGTGCGGTTGGTGGGACCCACCGCGCCGGCGACCCAAGCCTGTCGGTCGGGGTGGGCGGCAAGGAATTCGTCCGCCGTTTTCCGGGCCAGCCGTGCCGCCGCCAAATTGATATCCCGCACCGCGCTTTCCAGACCGTAATCCGCTTGCGAGATCGAAGTCGCGTTGAACGTGTTGGTTTCAATGATCTCCGCGCCCGCCTCAAGGTAGGCGCGGTGAATCCCCCCGATCACATCGGGTCGGGTAATCGCCAGAATGTCGTTGTTGCCCTTGAGATCCCGGTCGTGGGAAGCAAAGCGGTCGCCCCGGAAATCTTTTTCATTCAAAGAATGCCGCTGCACCATGGTTCCCATGGCTCCGTCCATCAGCACAATCCGTTGGCTCAGCGCCTGCTCGAGCAGGCGCCGCTTCAGGAGAATTCGTTCCCGCGCTTCCATCGAAAAACCTTAATAGACCGGCCCCGCGATGTCGAGTTTCATATCATTATATCATGATACATAAATATATTAAACCCTGGGATCGGAGGTCATTTAAATCCCTGCACCAGAACTTCTTGTGGGTCGTCTTTTTTAGCCTTGGGGTCAGAGGTCAAAATCAACTTTGGGCCAAGGAGTTCGTCGGGTAGCATTTAGCTTCCTAATTGGCGCTGTCGTCTAGAGGCCTAGGACAGGTCCCTTTCAAGGACCATACACGGGTTCGAATCCCGTCAGCGCCACTGCTTGAGCCAAACCTCGGACAGCGCCCAGTCCGCCGGCACGGTAATCTTCAGATTTGGCTCGCCTGACTCCACCAAGACACCCTGCACACCGGCAAGCTCCGCGGCCGCCAAACAGTCGGTCACCGTTACCTTTTTTTCTCGGGCCGCTTCCAGCCCTTTCCTCAACACCTCCGTCCTGACCACTTGAGGCGTTTCCATGCGCCATAGGCCCTCCCGGTCAACCAGCCGGAGGATTCTCCCGGCACCATCGGTCGCGCGCACGGTGTCGGACATCTTGGAAGCCGCCGCCGCCGCCCCGGTGGTTCGGGCTCCCGCCATCACTTTTTCGATAAGCGCCCGGGTCGTCAGCACTCTCGCCGCATCGTGCACCACCGCCCACTCGATGGAACGACCCAACGCCTCCAACCCCTCCCAGACCGAGTCCTGGCGTTCCCGACCGCCGGCGATGAACCGAATGCGTGCGGTCGGAAGATCAGTGCTTTCCAGCCATTTTTGTGCCGGCTCGAGGACATCCTTCCGGACGGTCACAACCACCTGATGGATGCCCGGACACGCCACCAAATTACGGAGGGGATGGCCCAAAACGGGCTGGCCGGCAATCTCGGTGATCGATTTATCGTGGCCCAACCGCCGGCCTTGCCCGGCCGCCAGCAGGATCGCTCCGGCGTTTCCGCTCACCGCACGGGGCGGCTGGGAGAGCTGCTCTTGTCCGTCTTCTTGGACTTTGCCTCGGGTACGTTGGCCGCATCGTCGCTGTAAAAAAGGATCCCGTGCTTTCGCAGATTGGTCATCAAGGCCTTCATGTCGGCCGCCATTTTCTCATCTTTCATGATTGTGTAGAGCGGACCCTTCCCTTTTTCCGCCTCCTGCACCAATCCGGTCGCCGCTTTGGCAAACTCATCGACCCGGCGCGCCGCCGAGCGGATCTCCTCCAACGCCGGTCCGGCCGAAGCCAGCATCGCATTCAGCCCCGCCTCCTGCTCGCCCTGCACCCTCGCCCCGGCGGCCAAAAAGGTTCCGTCTGGATTTTCGGGTGGAACCACGCGCACGAATCGGTCCCCCAGCATGCCGTATTGGTCGATCCGGAATTTCGCCCCCGTGGGAATTTCAATGCCCGCGTTGATTTTTAGGGTGAGCTCCACAAAGTTCCTTCCGGCCTGGTACATGGGGGTGTCCGCCACGACCCCAATCTGGGCCCCGCGCCAAAGGACTTTGGAATTTTTCAGAATGTCCCGGGCATCCTGGAATTCCACAATGATCGGATAGGTTTTTTTGAGGTAATTGCCGAACTTGCCGAAAGCCACAATGAGCATCGCGACCGCCGCCAATCCGGCGAGGACGAAAAACCCGACTTTCACTTCCAGGTTGCTTTCCTTCATTGCATCTCCTCCTTTAGCCAATCACGTCCATCCCCGAAGCATGCCCACGCACGAAGTCCCGCACCAGCGGATCTTCACACCGGTCGATCTGCTCCGGCGTTCCTTCGAAGTAAATTTTTCCTTCATGGAGATAGGCAATCCGGTCGCCCACCATCCGGGCACTCGTCATGTCGTGGGTCACCACGATCGACGCCATCCCAAACATCTTCCCCAGATGAAGAATCAGCCGGTTGATGCTGTCCCCCACGACTGGGTCAAGGCCGGTGGTGGGCTCATCGTACAGCATGAGATCGGGACGCCGGATGACCGCCCGCGCCAGAGCCACCCGCTTCTTCATTCCCCCGCTCAACTCGGCCGGCATCTTGGATTCGGTGCCGGCCAGGGAAACAATCTTCAGCGATTCCGCAACCTTGTCGCGCAACACCTGCTCGTCCTTCTCCCCTTCCTCGCGGAGCGGAAACGCCAGGTTTTCAAAAACGGAAAGGGAATCAAAGAGTGCCGCCCCCTGAAAAAGCATGCCGATTTTGCGGCGGAAAGGATTCCACGCCTCTTCCCCCAAGCCCGTCAGCTTTTTCCCCTCAAAGAAAACCTCCCCGGCGTCTGGCTGCAACAGGCCCATGATGTGACGGAGCATCACACTCTTGCCACAACCGCTCCGTCCGATCACCACCACCTTTTCCCCGGGAGCCACCTTGAGGTTCACCCCCCGCAACACTTCCTGGCCGCCCAGGCGCTTTCGGATGTCCTTCAGCTCAAGCACGGGCGCCCCTAGTTGGAATAAAGCACCGCATTGAGCAACACCGTCAGGAAGAAGTTGGAGATCAGCAGCGCCAGGGAGGCATTGACCACCGCCTCCGTTGTCGTCTTCCCAACTCCCGCCGTTCCCGGGGGACAGTTCATGCCTTTGTAGCAGGAGATGGAGGCAATAATGATCGCGAAGATGAAGGATTTGATCAGGGCAATCATCACGTCCTTACGATCCGTGTACTTGATCGTGTTGTCCCAATAATAGGCCCCATCCACCCCAAAGATCTGGACGGCCACGAAGTAGCCAACCCCGATCCCGGTCACCAGCGCGAGCGCCGTGAGGACGGGCGCGGAAATCACCAGCGCCAAGAACCGGGGAACGATCAGGTATTCCGTTGGATAAACTCCCAGCGCCCGCAGGGCGTCCACCTGTTCGGTGATTTTCATGGAGCTTAATTCGGCCGCCATGGCTGCGCCCACCCGGCCCGCCAGAAGAAGACAGGCCAGCACCGGCCCCAACTCCCGGCACATCGCGATGGAAACTGTCGGCCCGATGGCCGACTCCATTCCGAAGCGCTTGAACTGAAACCAGACCTGCGCGGCAAAGACTGCCCCGGTAAACGCTCCGGTGGTCAACACCACGACCTGGGACCGGATGCCGATGAAATACATCTGTTCCAGCAGCTGATCCCAGCGGATCCGGTATCGGAACAGGCTCCGCAAGGTATCGGCCAACAGGAGAAAAACGCCTCCGGAGGTCTCGCAGGAGCGAACGATTAAACCGCCAAATTTGCCCACGATCACTGGAATCCCCTGCATCCGCTTCTTTCTAGGGAGAGTATCGACTGCCATCAAGCCGCTGCCGAAAACCAACGGCTCACTTCCGGCACGGTCAGCTCGTCCAAGCGGGCGACTTCCCGGACCACCCCCTCCAGATGACCCCCGGGATGGGTGGTCGTCACCCCCACCACTTTCATTCCCGCCGCCCGCCCCGCCTCCACGCCGGCGGGAGCATCCTCAAACACCACACACCGGCCGGGCTCAACCCCCAGGTTCTTCGCGACTTCCAGAAAAACATCCGGGGCGGGTTTGCCGCGCTCCACATGTTCCGCCGTGACGGCCACGCGAAAGAAGTTCTCCAGCCCAAGTTTTTTTAAACCCACTTGGACATTTTTTTGTTCCGTGGAGGAACCGATCCCGCACGCAATCCCGGCCTCGGCCAAACGCTCCAGCCAGAGTCGAACTCCCGGCAGCGGATCGATGCCCCAGTCCGCCACCACCTCCCGGTAAAGCTCCTCCTTGCGGCGGCTGAGGCGGTCGATTTCCCGCAGGTCCTGCGACCACCCCAGCAGGTCCCGCATGATTTCGATGTTTCGCCGGCCGAAACCCTTTCGAAAATGGCCCGGCGGAAGAAATTTGCCCGTTTCGCGCGCCAGCCGCTCCCAGCTCTCTTCATGATGGCGTGAACTGTCCAAAATCACCCCGTCCCAGTCAAAAACCGCAGCCCACACGCTTTTCATGCCCCTGAAAACTAGAACAACTTGCCGTTTTCGTCCCTTGGAAAAGCTGCAGCTTGCGCTTTGAAAGCTCCGGTTTTCCGCCCATCGTTTGGCATGCCCGCGAAGGCCATGGAGAAATTGAACGCGGAAGCCCGACCCGGGGATGCCGTTGACCAGTCCCTGCGCCCCGGCCGCCTTGCCGACTTCGCCGGCCAACCCAAACTTCGCGAACGCCTTTCCATTCTGCTCGATTCCGCCCGCGCCCGCTCCCAACCGTTGGACCATCTTCTGCTCAGCGGCCCCCCTGGCCTGGGCAAGACCACCTTGGCCCACATTCTTGGCGCGGAAATGAACGCCACCGTCCGCACCACCTCCGGACCGGCCATCGAAAAAGCGGGTGACCTCGCCGGGCTTCTCACCGGCCTGCAGGAGGGCGACATCCTTTTCATCGATGAAATCCACCGGCTCTCCAAGGTGATCGAGGAATACCTTTATCCGGCTTTGGAGGATTTCCGGATCGATATCGTCATCGACCAGGGGCCCGCCGCCCGTTCCGTTCGCCTCAACCTTCCCCGTTTCACGCTCATCGGCGCCACGACCCGGGCCGGACTGCTGAGCGCCCCCCTCCGCTCCCGCTTCGGCGTCGCCCACCGGCTCGACTACTACTCCGCCGAGGATCTGACCCGCATCGTCCGCCGCTCCGCCCAACTCCTCGACACCCGACTGGACGAGGCGGCCGCCCCGGAAATTGCCCGTCGCAGCCGTGGCACCCCCCGCATCGCCAACAATTTGCTGCGCTGGGTCCGGGACTACGCCCTGGCCCGCACCGGCGGCCAAGCCGGCTTCGATTCCGTGGTTTCTGCGCTGGAGATGCTGGAAATCGATCGCCATGGCCTCGACGAAATGGACAAGCGTCTTCTCCAGGCCCTGACCGGAAAATTCCAAGGTGGACCCACCGGGCTCCACTCCCTCGCCGCCGCGGTAGGCGAGGAGCCCGGGACGCTCGAGGAGGTTCATGAGCCCTACCTGATCCTCGAGGGTTATCTCCAGCGGACTCCGCAAGGCCGCACAGCCCTGCCGCGTGCCTATGAAGTGCTTGGCCTCAAGCCCCCCGCTTCCCAAGGCGCCCTTCTCTAACTTTTCCTTGAGGACGGTAAATCGTTGGCTTGTTCCGGGGCTGGCACTCCTCTGGATGCCATTTTGCTCCGCCGCCGGAGAGGAGTCGACGGAGGGTCTCTGGCCCCCGCGCGAAGGTGGGAAACGGGCCGTGGTGGCGGCCAGCCAAGCTCTGTGGTGGAACAAGGACAACCCGGAGGCCCGCAAGCTGAAAGCCCGCGCGCTCGATTTCTCCGGGCGCTACGCCGAGGCGGAACAAGCGGCCCACGCCGCCTTGGAGGTGGCCCCCCGCGATCCGGAAGTTCAACGGATCCTTGGCCGGAGCCTTCTACATCAAAACAAGCTGGCCGCGGCCAAGGCCGCCCTGGAGGAAGCCGGCCAACAAGGGGATTCCCTTTCAGGATCCCTGGCCGCCATGTTGCGGCCGGACCGCATGTCCGTGGGAACACCGGCCCCACATATCTCCCGGGCCTTGGTTCAGATTCTGGATGAGAGAGAAAATGTCATCGGTTCAGGTTGCTTTCTCACCGAGGACGGTCTGGTCCTGACCGCTGCGCACGTGGTGGCGGGGCGGGACCGCATCTCCGCCCGCAATGCCCTGGGCAAAATCTTTCCGGTGAAGGAAATCTGTCCTGGGGACTTTTCCGTCGACGCCGTCATTCTCCGAACGGGGGCCGAAGAGCAGATGTTTCTGCGCTTCGCCGATCAGGAGCCGGCTCCCGGCGACTCCCTGTGGGTTTGCGGATTCCCTCTCTCCATGAACCTGCCGGTTACCTCCCGGGGAAAGGTGCGCTCCCTCCCCTCCTCCCCTGGCCGGCCCATGTTGACGACCGTCCCGATGATGCCCGGACAATCGGGCTCCCCGGTTCTCAACGAAGCAGGCAAGCTGGTCGGCGTAGCCTCTAGGGGATCCTTGGCGGTCAAGGGTGGCGGCGCACCCGCTCGCTCCGAGTCTGTTCCTTTTACCGCGCTGATCCGGTTACGGGAATTTTCCCTGGAGCCCAATGCCTTCGTCCGGATCCGCGAACTCGAAAAGTGGACGGGCCGAAGCCCCCTCTTTGATCCTGCGGTGGCCGCAGCCGAACAAACCGTGCTCAGTCAGGATTACGCTCAGGCCGAAAAGGCCATCTCAGCCGCCATCGACCGCCACCCCAACGATCCCGGACTGCTTCTCCGCCGTGCCATGGTGCGCATCGCCTGGGGTCACCCTTCCGAAGCGGAGGCCGATGCCCGTTTGGCTGCCGGCTATGGGCCGCGCGACCCTGAACCCCGGCGCTTTTTGTGCTCCCTCATGCTGTCGATGGGACGCCGGGAGGAGGCGGTCAAGGCGCTGGAGGAGGCATTCCGTCTCGATCCCGAGGACGGGGATACGGCCGAAGGCTTGGGCGAGCTGCTTCTGAGTTTGGGCAAATACAAGGAAGCGGAACGGCCGGCGGACCAAGCCACCAAAATCAATCCGGACTCCACCCGGGCCTGGTCCGTGCTGGCCGCCGCCCGCCTGGCCAGTGGCCAGGTCTCTGCCGCCCGCGAAGCCGCCGAGCAGGCCACCGCCAAGGGGCCCGAGGATCCGCGCGCCTGGATTCAGTTGGCCGCCTGCGCCAATGCCGGCAAGGATTTCGCCACCGCCGCCGTCGCCGCCGAAAAAGCCACGAAGCTGGCTCCCGCGGACTCGCGGGCCTGGCTCAACCTCGCCACCGCCAAGACCGGATCGAACCAGTTCGAACAAGCCGTCGGCTTTGCGGAACGGGCCACCCAACTGGAACCGCAGAACCGGGCCGGCTGGAATCTCCTCGCCGCCCTTTACGCGGAACTCAAGCGGCCCGACGAGGCCGCCGCCGCGCTGGAAAAAGCGAAGGCCGCCGTTCCCGTCTCGCGTTGACGGCGGAGAAGCCGGACCGATACTAGCGGAATGAAAGCCGCCTTCCTTGTCTTTGCCTGGCTGGTCCTCCTCCCGCTTGCCCAAGCCGGCTCCTGCCCCGAATCCTGCCGGGATGTCTGTGGTACCCAAAATTCCTGCTGTCCGGCTCGGGGCAAGCGCTGTGACTTCGTTCAGCTCGAACGAGGAGGGGATCCCGCCTCTGCCTTCTCCTCCAAGGGAGGACTCCGTCTCCGTTGAAATCTCTCACCCTCTCTTTGCTTCTGTTGGCCGCCTTGGCGCCCGTCCACCTTCACTCCGAGAACAAAAAGGACGCGAGCCAACCCGCCCTCCAGGCCCTCATCGCCGAGACGCCGGAGGAAAAAGCCAAAGCCGAGGCTATGGCATCTTCTTACCCGCTGAAGACCTGTTTTGTCTCCGGCGATAAGCTCGACGAGCCCGTGGACGCCCTCTACGGCGATCGACTGCTCCGTTTCTGCTGCAAGGGTTGTCTTCGCTCCTTTAACAAGAACCCTTCCAAATTTCTTCCCAAACTGGATCGGACCGAAAAACCCTCCTCCTGACCTCCGTGTCATAAATCCCGGCCCCCCTTGACGGCGGCTCCGGGATTCATACGATAAGACTACGCATTCCGAGATCCGTGGTTGCAAAACCGCGGGCCGCCAACCGGGGGTGGAGATCCCACGGTGGCTGGAAGGAGGCCTTCAGCCCCCTTCCGATGTGCGATCCCCCACCGGGATCGAACAAAGTTCTCCGCGAGGCCAACCGCCCGCACAGGAATGTGCCGGCGGTTTTTTTGTGCCCCGCTTCGGGATGCGTCACCGAAAGGAGACGCATCAACATGAGCACGGCAACCCTGCAGGCCCCCTGGGCCTCCCTCAGCATCAAAATCGATCCGGAGAATCCGGATCATCACCTCTGGAACAATCACGGCACCTGGTGGATCCACTACACGGTCCACCAGTCCGATTACACCAAACGTCGAATCCGGGTTTCCCTCGAAACCCGGAATCTTCGCGAGGCAAGGCAACGGCGCAACGCCCTGTTTGCCCACCTGGAGGCGGAAGGCATCCAGGCCACGTGAAACACGGGCGGCGGCAGGTTCCAACCCTCCGCCGCCCCTCCGTTCAGCTCTGCTGGAAGTTGGCCCGCCAGAGCAGAAAGAATCCCAGAATCTGCAGGCTCAGATTGGGCAACCAGACGATCAGCTCCGGATACGCCCCCCCCCGCCCCTTCAATCCCTCGGCCAAAAGAATCAGGGCATAGTAGGCCATCACCACAAAAAAGCTGACCACCACTCCGATGGACGTCTCCTTTCGCTGCACCCGGATCCCCAGCGGAATCCCCACCAACAAAAGAGTAAAAGGCGCCAAGGCGAAGCTGATCCGTTTCTGCATCTCGGTCAGCATGGGATAAAGTTGCTTGGGATCGATATAGCCCTCCACCGGGGCGAAGATTCTCCCCGCCAGGTCCCCCATCGCGGCGATGCGGATGTCCCGGAGATCCTCCGGGTTGATCAGGTTCTTGAGGGAAATTTTCAGCGGCAGCTGATCTGCGCTTAATCCGGCCCGGATGGAGTTCAGATCCGCCGCATTGTCCCCGCGTTCTTCCTGCCGGGCCTTCTGCAGGGTGATCGTCAGGCTGAGGTCATCCAGATCCGCGGAGATGGTGCCCTTTTCCGCCCGGATGTTCCGCCGGGGAATCCCGTCGTTCCCCAGCTCCCAGATGTGGATGTCGGTCAAATCCGTGCCCTTTTTCTCCCCAATATAGATCCGGTATCCCGGAAACCGGTCCATCGGCTCCCCTGCCCGCACAAGAAAGGCGGGATTGTCCCGGCCGATGTCCAGCAGGATGGAATGGAATTTTTGCAGAGTCTTCGGCACCAGTACGGCGTTGTTGTAAAAACAGATGCCCGAAACAAAGAGTCCAAAAAGAATAACCGGCGCCACCAGCGGAATCAGCCCGATCCCCGCCGAGCGGATTGCCTGCAATTCCAAATCCTGGGACATCCGACCGAAGACGATCAACGCCGCCACCAGAATCCCCCACGGCATGGTGAAGGTCAGGGCCTGGGGGATCAGCAGGCCGACCATTTTAAAAATCAGCGAGATCGGCATCTCGTCGTTGACCAACAATTCAAAGATCTGTTTGAAGGCGTTTCCCAGCACGATGACGAGGGATAGGACCGCCACCGCCCCGGCCGTGGCCGCCATCATTTGGCTGGTGAGATATCGGTAAAGGATGGTCACGGGTTTTGCTTTTGGCGGCTGTACTCCAGCCTGTCCTTCCAGGTGCTGGGTTGTCCAACCTTCAGCCCGCGGCATTCGTAGAAGTGGAAGGTGGGCCCCATCGGCTGGCCCCAGCTGGTTCTGCGGTAGGTTCCCACGATCCGGACCGACTCAAAATCCCGGGCGATGGGAGGCAGAGGATTCGGCTGCTCGGCGACGTATAGGCCCGTGCTGCCCGCCGCAAAGGTCTCCCGATAGCTTGGCCAAAGCGAATACTGGGTCATGACCTGCGGCCAGTCCGGGGTGAAGGCCCGGGGACGATCCGGAAGATAGAAGGAGAGCAAACTGGCGGTCTGGTATTCGTCCGCCACGACGAAATCTGCGCCGATTTGCTCCCTCACTTTTTGGGTTTCACCGGCTAGGTCCCTCCAGCCCTTGGCCCGATCCAGCGGGTTGTTTTGAATGCGCAGCGGGAGGAAATCATGCAGGAGGGCGGTGAGGAGAAGCCCCATGAGCAAGGCCAACCCCAGCAGAAGCCTCCAGACTCGCCGCCCAGTATTCCATTGGGCCACTGCCCATCCAGCCCCTAACACCAGGCCGGACACCAAAGCCGGGGCCGTCCAGTTGCCATTGGCGGTCTTGTTGAGGCTGACCCAGGCGTAGACCAGAAAAAGGGGCCAAAACAGGCACTGAAGATAAAGGGGTCCGCGGGAGTCCCGCCCGGCTACCGGGCGAATCGCCCCGGTGAGCATCACCAAAAACATCAGCGGGGATACCACGATCGCCTGCAGGATCCAGAAACCGGAAAATTTTCCGAAATCCGGACGGAATCCCCGGTTAAAATCTCCCCCCTCAAACACATGCAGGGCCCCGATCCACTCCCGAAAGGCATTCCACAAAACGATTGGCAGGATCAGGAGAAAGACCGTCGCCAGCATTAGGAATGCACCGCGGGAGACAATCAGCCGCCGCTTCTCCGGAAGCACCAGAAGAAATATCAAAAAGGACGCCAGTTCGGCCGCATTGGTGTACTTGGCTTGAAATCCCAGGCCTACGGCCAGCCCGGTCAGAACCCAAAACCGCTTTTGTTCCGGCTGCTCAACCGCCTTCCAAAACATCAACGCCGCCACCGCCCAGAAAAAGACACTGAGCGGATCAATCGTCATGAGAATACTCCCCACCGCAAATAGCGGCATGACCGAGGCCGCCACCACCGCCACCAGCCCCACGCGCTCGCTGTAAAAGGTTTTTCCCAGCAGGAAAATAAGCCATCCCGTGCCCGCCGCGAGCAGGACGGCCGGCAAGCGCACCACCCAGACCGCATCCCCCAGCAGCAGGGTGAACAGCCGGATCACCAACGCCGCCCCCGGCCCCTTTCCGTAGTGACTCCAGTCCAAAAACCGACCGCATTCCCAGTAGTGGGCCTCGTCCCCGACCAGATCCAACCGGGGAGCGAACCACAGCCGGAATCCCGTCACCAAGGCGATCCAGAGCAGGGCCCAGCGGGCTTCGCGACTTTCCAAGATACCACTCACGGAATTACCCTAGCCAAGAAGCGGGGCCTTTCGCAAAGAATGGTTGATTTGACCCCGCTCCTCTTCGGGGGTTGAGTGGAACCATGAGTTTAGCCGCCAAAGTCGACGATCAGATCAAGGAGGCCATGAAAGCCAAGGATGCCGACCGCCTGAGCGTCCTCCGCATGCTGAAATCCGCCATCAAGTACGCTGTCATTGAGAAGTATGGGGCGGACGGCGCCGCCAAGGATGAGGACGTCATCGCCGCCGTTCGCAAGGAGATCAAGAAGCGGCATGACTCCATCGAAGCCTTCACCAAGGGCGGCCGCGCCGACCAGGCTGCCAAGGAACAGGCCGAAGTGAAAATCCTCGAATCTTATCTTCCCCAGGCCATGTCCGACGCGGAACTGGAGACCCTCGTAAAGGGTGTGATTGCCGAACTCAAGGCTACCGACAAAAAGGCCATGGGCGCGGTCATGAAGGCCTGCCAGGCCAAAGCCGCCGGTCGCGCCGACAACCGCGCCCTCAGCGCCCTGGTCGGAAAACTTCTACCCTAATTCGGCGGAGGGCCCTGGGGTGCTCCCTGCCCTGGCCGGGGAAGCAACTTAGCCTCCTCCGCATCAATGAAGCCGTCCCCGTTGGTGTCATGCCGTGAGAAATTCCTCTGCATGGGCGCGGGTGCTTCCTCCTTGGAAATTTTGCCGTCCCCGTTGTGATCCAATCTTTGGACCAGATCGCCCCGCCCTGCTTTTGAATTCCGCCCATTTTCTCCTAACCCTTGGTTTTGACTCCCCCCCGCTCCTCCCCTGGGAGGACCGCGACGAAAACTCTCATCGGGGGTTCCCTTCAGCATCCTCGGGTAAAAAGGAAATTCGGCGGTCGCGACATAATAATAGGTTCCCTGCGGGTATTCCGGCGTAGCACCCGTACGCCCGTTGGCCTCATCGAGGTCTCCGAGTCCTTTCACGTAATCATAATCCGCTGTGTACGTGCCGTCGTAGGATCCCCCCGGACCGGCGGCCCCAGTCGGCCGGGTGCCGCTCTTGAGCCGGTAGCTCGATCGGTTGTCCGGGGTTTGGGCGTAGATCGGAAAACCGTCCGCCGCATAGCCAATTAAAGTGGGCCGCTTTTTTCCCAGATTGGCCAAGAGACCCCTGGGAATTCCGTGATAGTGGTAGGCCCCGCTCGGTTGCACATGGGCCTGGTTCTGATCGAGCCCGAGGTTTTTTCCTCCTCCGATCGCCTCGATATGCCAGCCGGAACTCCGGTCGTTTTTCCAATATTCGGCCGTGCCCGGATCAAAGGGTACGCCGTTGAGCGCCACGCCGATCGCCTGTTGTTTTAAGGTTGTGAAGGTCGCATTCGTTTGGGGATGAAGAGGGACGCGGAATTGATAGTTCTGGGCAGAGATGGCGTTGGGACACCCCGGGCCGGGAAATTGCCCGGTCTCGTGATTGGGGATCCCGTTGGCACGGATGATGCGAAAGGATCCCTCCTCCGTGATCGAGACCCTCGAGTCTGGCAATCCACCTGCCGCCGTTTCCAGATTCCCCCCTTCATGGCCCGGATGGGCCTTGGCCCAAGCAAGGGTCAAAAACAGAAACAGCCCGCTGGCCAGGAGACGATCCATCAAGGATAAGACCATGATTCTGGAAAAAAGATGCGGCCGGAATTAATTTATCTTCTGCACCGGCAGGTGGACTTCCGACCGCTTCAACGGCGGCAGGGTGAAAGGCCCATTCCAATAAACCGCATAAGGTTCGCCCACCACCCGCCACTTCGTCTGGGTTTTTAGCCAGGCGCGCAGTTGGGCGAGGTTCTTCTCATAGCTCTCCCGGGTGTAGCCGCCGCGAATGCCGATCGAGGCCACCATCCGGGGAGGCAAGGTTTGGCGAACCACTCCGGGCGGAGTTTGGAGATCCTTCCGCTTGGCCGAAGCCACATCCAAATAAAACACCATTGTTCCGGGGCTCATTTTAGCCTCTACCGGCACTGTCATCGGAACTTTGTTTTGATTGATCGTCCGGAACAACCGCATGAACAGGTCGTTGCTTTCGTCAAAGTACTCCCCCTGGCTGGAGGCTTTCAGCACCGATCCCGCCGGGAGGGTTTTGACCTCGCAAAAACCCGCCACGGTCATCGGATAGGCCGCTTCATACCCTAAAGCAGTGCTTCCGGTCGCCGTGGCGAGACCCAGCAAGGCGAGGATTTTCATGAAAGTTGGCCCGGCTCCAGGATCTTCCCGCTGATCGGCCACGGCAAAGGACCTTCCAGGGGCCGATGGGCCTCCAACAGCCCCGCCCCCTCCTCTTTCCCACGCGCATAGCTCAGGCGAAGCATCTCCATCTTTGCATCCATGTTGTCGATGTGATGAAGAAGGAATGCCTCGGGTGTCTTGGGGGCAACCGGAGACCCGAATTCCTTCGTCCCGTGATGGGAGGCGATCAGGTGGAGCAGATGATCCCGCAACTCTTCCGAGGCGGGCTTCAGCTCGCCCCAGCTCTTGCCCTCCGCGGCTTCACCCTCCCGCCACAGGGCGTTGGCCACCTCGATTCCCAGGGAAATATGCCCGATCAGCTCCCCTTTGCGGCTCGGCACGGAACCAAATCCCTTCTCCCCCGTGTCGTTTTCCCAAAGCTTACCCAAATCATGGAAGATCACCCCGGCCGCCAGCAGGTCGCCGTCCACCTCGGGGTAGAGCGGCGCGAGGGTTTTCGCCACCTTGAGCATCTGGGCCGTGTGATCCAGCAACCCGCCGCGGCGGGCGTGATGATTCCGGCGGGCCGCCGCCGCTCGCTTCCACTTTTCCGGAAACTTTTCCAACGCCCGGAGGCTGACCCAGCGCAGCCGCGGATCCTTCATACCCTTGGCCGCCGCCAGGCACTCCTGCCAGCGCAACTCCAGCTGCTGGCGGCGCTCCTCTCCTCCCAGGAAAAACTCCTCTTCCTCGGTTGGCTTGAGCTTCCGCGCCGCCGGCCCCTCCACATTCGGGCCATAGTCGCTGGGACCAAACACCCCGGTCAGTTCCAGGCACTCCCCGGGCTCGACACCCGAAAAATATTCAAAGGCCGGGGATCCCGAAAAGATGTTCAGGGAAACCCGTTCTGTTTCGTCGGCCAAATCCACGCGGAGGAAGGGCTTGCCGTTGCGGGCGGTCTGTTCCCGCCGGCCCGCAAACTGGGCCCGTACCGCCCCCTTGGCGGGTGCCGTCAGCTTAAGAAAATCACGCAGGGTCATGCCTTCGCCCCGCAGGCGCGATTCAGGAAACGTGGCTCCGGGAAGCTTCGTTCCCGTTTTTCACCACCAGCCAAACCAAACCGCCGGCGACGGATGCCGGCGCCGCCAGCATGAATAAAACACTCCAGCCAAACCCCAACCCCACGGAGTTCAGTTTATCGGAAACCATCTCGGGACCGCCGGCATCGTCTTTTTGCATGAAGCTGTCCTTGCAGGTCGGACATGCCTGCAGGGTCGCTCCACCGAGAAATATCCCAAAAGCGAGCAAAAGGAACCCACGCATGGAATCAGATTAGGCAAAAGCACCGCCTGCCGCAAGGCCGGTTGCCTCGACTCGGACCCACATTCTCCGTACGATCACCCCTAATGGACAATAGTTTGGCACAAAAGGTGATGGACCGACTTTCCTCGGCCAAGGCCCCCGCTCTTTTTACCCATCTTCGCCCGGACGGAGACGCTTTCGGCAGCCTGCTGGGCCTAGCTCACGCCATGAAGGACCGAGGTCAAAGCCCTGCCCTCTACGTGGAGGGAGGTATGATCCCCATGTACAAGTTTCTTCCAGGAAGTGAGCTCGTCCGGGACATTCCCGATCAACTCCCAGCTAACACCGACGCTTTTGTCGTTCTGGACACTTCGACACGGGAGCGGGTCGGAAAAAAAACGCTTGGATGGGAAAAGCCCGTCGACGTGGTCATTGACCACCATGTCAGCAACCCGGGTTTCGGATTCCTCAACCTTATTGTCCCCGAAATTCCGGCCACGGCTGGCGTTCTTTTTCGCTTGTTCGAATTAGGCGGGTGGAAAGTCTCCCCTGCCACTGCCACCTGCCTCTACACCGGTCTCTCGACTGATACTGGCTCATTCCGTTACCGCGGTACCAACGCCCAAACCCTCCGGATCGCTGCCAGCTTGGTGGAACTTGGAGCCGACCCCTCAGAAATTGCAAAAAACTGCTACCTTTCTATCACACCTGAAAGATACCAGCTTAAGAAGTTATCGGTTGAAACTTTATCATTAAAGGATAACAAAAAGTCTGGGTTTCTGGTAATTTTGCCAGAATTTTACAAAAAAAGCGGGGCCAAAAGTGAAGATACCGAAGGAATTATTGAGGAAGTGACTTCAATTCAAGGACTTGAGGTTGCTACCCTGTTTGAATTTAACTCTGAGGGCGGATTAAGGGTCAGCCTTCGCTCCAAAGGCAAGGTCGACGTAAACGCCATCGCCAGTTCTTTTGGGGGTGGCGGACACCGAGCTGCTGCGGGCATCCGCTTCGCCAAGGACGGAGAAAAAAATCGCGACCTCGTCCTTGCCGCCATTTCCGAAGCCATCTCCGCCCTCAAGGATTGAGTTTTTTTTAATCACCATAAGCTTAATTTTTCCTAGGATCTCAATCTGAAATCTAGAATTGCCAACCGGAATTACCTGAACCCCTTAATCCCTTAACCCCTGAACCCCTCAACTAAATGACCCCCCAACTCGACGGCCTTCTCTTAGTCGACAAACCTCCCGGGCGGACCTCCCACGACATCGTCGATTTCGTCCGGCGCCGGTTCGACCAGCGCAAGGTCGGCCACTGTGGCACGCTCGATCCCATCGCCACCGGCTTGCTCATGCTCGTCGTTGGCAAAGCCACTCGGGTCCAGGACCTCCTGATGGCCGAGGACAAGGAGTACGAGGGCACGCTGAAACTCGGCGAAACCACCGATACCCAGGACGCCGCCGGAAAAATCCTCGAAACCAAACCTGTCCCTGCCTTGGATCGGTCGGCCATCGAGGCCGCCTTCGCCAAATTCACCGGGGAGTTCGACCAGATCCCCCCGATGGTCTCCGCCATCAAAAAGGACGGGGTTCCCCTCTACAAATTGGCGAGGGAGGGCAAGGTCATCGATCGGCCCGCCCGCAAGGTGCGCATCGACAAATACGAAATCCTCGAAATCGCTCTTCCCATCGTTCGTTTTCGCATCCACTGCACCAAGGGATTTTATGTCCGCACCTACTGCCATGATCTCGGGGAAGTCTTGGGCTGCGGCGGCCACATGGCTGCCCTTACTCGCACCCGCTCGGGGAACTTCGAACTCTCCAAGGCGGTCCGCTGGTCCGATCTCGAGGCCGCGCAGGGAATCGACTATCTCGCTCGTCATCTGATTTCCCTCCCGGAAATCTCCCGCATCCGTCGCACGTGACCGTTGTCGATTCCCTTGCCCCCGACGCCGGGAATTTCATCCGCCATCTCGCCTTGGGTTTTTTCGATGGCCTGCATCTCGGGCACCGCCGCGTCATTTTAGGCGGGGAAAAAACCCACCGCCCCGCCCAGACGGCCGTGCTGACCTTTCGGGACCATCCCCTATCGGTTCTGCATCCGGAAAAGCACCCGCTTCTGCTTACCGGCCTGCCCCACAAACTTCGCGTCCTAGAGCGCTGGCAAATCGGGATGGCGGTAGCGCTACCTTTTGATTCGAACCGGTCCCGGCAGGATCCTATCGATTTTTTGAAGGAGTTAGCCTCGGCTTTTCCCTCGCTGCAGACCGTCTCCGTTGGACCGAACTGGCGTTTTGGCAGAAACCGCTCGGGCGATGTCGGTCTCCTCGCCCGCTGGTGCAGCGACCGGAAAATTCTTCTCGATAATCCCGAGCCGGTGCTTTTTGCCGGGGAGCGGATCAGCAGCAGCCGGATCCGCGCCGCCGTGCTGGTTGGCCAACTCGCGGATTCGGCAGCCATGCTGGGTCGTCCGTTCACCCTTTTCGGAACCGTAGGCAAGGGCGCTGGACGCGGGACTGGACTCGGCTTTGCCACCGCCAACCTGCAAACCGAGGACGAGTGCCTGCCTCCCGACGGCGTTTACGCCGGTCGTGCCCATTTGGCAGATGGGAAAACTTTTCCCGCAGCCATCAATTTGGGTCTACAGCCGACTTTTGGCGGGCAAGGGCGACACCCGGAAGCCCACCTAATCGGCTTCCATGGCGACCTATCCGGCCAAGGACTGGATCTGGAGTTTTCAAAATTTCTCCGGCCAATCCAAAAATTCACATCGCCCCAAGCTCTCGCCACCCAAATCGCAAAGGATGTTTCTAAGGTTGTAAGTTCATCCAGTTAAGGATTTTTGGCATGCTTTTTGGCTTCAAACGCAATTTTTTTATTTAAATCTACATAAAGACCTAATAATCATCGTTTTTTTGTTTGAACGTTGATCTGTTCAAATATTACAAATATTTTACCTTATCTGTTTAAAAATGACCGACTTGTGCTTAAATTACTATTGGATGCAATTGCCATGAAGTTGATCTGCGCCAATCGGAAGGTGTGGACACTCTGGGGAGTGTTTGCATTTCTTTGCTGGCCTCAAGTTGCCCGACCGGAGGCGATGCTTCAGCTCTTCAATGTCTCGTATGTCGACCTGACTCAAAAAATGCCGGAACTGGCCGAAGCCGGCTACAACTCGCTCTGGCTCCCTCCACCAACCAAGGGATCGGGCGGACTTTCCGTCGGTTACGACCTGTGGGATCCATTCGACCTCGGCTCGAAAGACCAACGCAACTCCGTCCGTACCCGCTACGGCACTGAGGCGGAGCTCCTCCACATGATGGAAGTCGCCCACCGTTTTGGCATCCGCGTTTATTTTGACAACATCATGAACCACCGGGCCTTCGATGTTCCCGGCTACAATGAAAACACCGCCATCGACATTTATCCCGGCATGGTGCCGGAGGATTTTCACGTGCGACGGACGGAAGACGGTTTTTACCGCAAGTGGGACAACTGCCGCGATTGGAACTCGGAATGGCAGGTCCACAACCTCGGCCTCGCCGACCTCATCGACATCGCCCACGAAACCCCCAACACCAACCACGGCATCAATGAGGGCGATGACCAGGTCAAATACTCCTTTATCCGGGATTTTGACCGCCCCGAGCAGTACGACACCGACAAGGACGGACAACGCGCCTACTTCGGAGTCCTCATCGATCAGGCCCGTGCAGAAATCGGAACCAACGCCACCTCTGCCCAACTCCGTGCCAAGGCCCAGGAATACATGAATGCGCGCAAAGGATCCTTCACCGAGGATGTCGGCGGCTACTTGATTCGTGCCGCCCGCTGGAAGCTCGACCGCACCAAGGCCGACGGATTCCGCCTCGACGCCGTCAAACACGTGCCGGACTACTTTTTCGGTGAAAGATTCGCCGCCGACAAAGATGCCAGCGACGCCGGTTACCTCGGCGGGATCCAATGGCAGTTCAACCGGACCCGTGGATTTAGTGACTCCAATCAGCGGAATTCCGTGTTTGAAGACAAGGTGCCTCGCGACGATGCCATGGTGTTCGGCGAGCACCTTGGCGCACCTCCGGGTTACAGCGGTTACTGGAATGCCGGCATGCGGTTGGTGGATAACGAGCTCCGCTCCCAGCTCAACAATCGCCTCGGGAACCCGGGTTCATCCCTCGCAGGATATGACAACTCCGGCGCAGGTGGCTTTTCCCAAGGAATGGGAGTGACCCACGCGAATAGCCATGACAGTGACTACGCCGCCCAAAAGGAGTGGCAGCACGCGTACTACATGACCCGCGAGGGCATGGGTCTGATTTACTCGGACGGCTACAACAAGGCGGAAACTCTGGGTGAATCCGGTGGTGCTTTTCCCCGCCACGCCAACACCCAATACCTGGGCCAGTTCGGAGATCCCCGCATCCCGAACATTCTAAAAATCCACAACGATTTTGCGCGGGGCCTGCAGCAGGGGCTCTGGTCGGACGGAGATTTTGTTGCCTTTGAGCGGCGGGATAATCGAGCCCCCAATGGAGACATCCGCAGCGGCGTCGCCGGGCAGGAAGTCACCATGGTGGTCATGATGAACGACAACACCGCCCAAGGGCAGGCCCGTACGTTCAACCACAGTTTCGGCAACGGTGCCTACCTTTTCCAGTACGCCCGCGGGCCCGGCATGGCCGGTTTTTACACCACCAATCTTTCGTCCGTGATCGTGCCCCCGGGCGGATATTTCGTATTCGGCTGGCGAACCCCGGAACTTTCCAACTTATGGCCTGAAGCGGCGATCACCCTATACCAGACCAACCAGATCACCGGACAACTCGAAGAGGTTCCGCGCATCACGGTGGCCCGCAAAGACGGCCGCGATGGCGATCCATCCTTCAATCCGGATGGTCTTCCCAACCGCGGCTACCCCGCCGGCACTACTCCGGTCCCCTACACCTACCAGACGACCGTCCCGGTCGTGAAAGCCGGCGCTCCCTTCACGATCATCGCCCGGGCCGACGGCTCCGCTGAAAACATCATGCTCAAACTGGATGGAGGCGTGAACCTCAACACGAATCGTCTGGGCAGCGATCCCGCTTGGCGCGACAACCCCCCCGGCCTCCGTACCGATGTTTGGCTCGGCTACGAGCAGCCTTCATTCGTGGAGCGGCAGAACCCGGAAAAGTTCGCCGCGGTCGATGCTGCCCGCTCCAAGATCGGCTCCCCCGGTGCCGAAACCTACGTCAAAATCATCGGCGGAAGCGCCACCAACAATCCGGGGCCGACGAATGCGAATGACTGGAACAGCTTTGGCGGCTCCGTGGTCTCCTGGCACTATCACGATCCCAACGGCTCCGTCGGCGGCCTAACGAACGGCACTTCGCTCCAACTGGTGGAGGAATCCAACAACCTGGTCCTCTGGTCAAAAACCCCGGCCGGCCTCGGTGGCTACCGCATGTATGTCTACTACACCACCAACGGTACCACTTGGCCCGAGGGAGCCGGCGGCATCGGTCGGGGTGAAACGAGGGTGGCAGAAATGAATTGGCGGCACGATCAAACGAATGGAGACGTTGGTAGCTGGTGGAGTGCGACCAACCTCCCCAAACCAACCGTCGGCGCTCAAATCCGTTACAAAATCGGTGCTTATCAGACCGGGGTAAACTCCATCTGGCCCACCAGTGCCGGGAACGTCTCATGGAAAAGCAATATGTTGACCACCTTCCGGGTGGCTAACTTTGACCCGGCCACCGTTCAGCACTTCCCCCACAACGACTACGCCCGAGTCCCCACCCTCGGAGCAGCCTACAACGACTGGCCTTGGGCCATGCAGACCGGCCTGTCGGAGGGCTTCCACATCCTGCGTGCCCGCGCCTTCCTAAATCGGGGCACGAATGAGGCGCCCCTTTACCAGACTTTTGCGCAAACCTTTTATTATGACGCCAAAACTCCCGAGGGAGTTCTGGCATTTCCGGCTAACAACGGCGACACGGTGGGCGGCTCCGGTTATGAAATGGTCGTCCGCACCGACATGACTGTTCAGGAGGTCTGGTACCGCATTACCGACTCCGACAGCAGCAACGATGACGAGATCACGCGGGCGCAAAACGGGAACGGGGCAGGATTTGAACCCTTTGTGGATGCCAACGGAAACCGCCTCTGGGACGCTGGCGAAACCTTCACGGACCTCAACGGCAACGGAACGTACGACACCACGCTCAATCCCGCCTGGGCCAAGGCCACCGAGGTGACCCCCAGCCTTTCCGTCACCAGCCCCTACCAAAAAGAGTGGCGCTTCACCTACAACAACATCCCGCTGACCGGAGCCGGCACCATTACCCTGCGCTTTTTGGAGGCCTCATCCTCCCGCAACATGACCCTCTCGAAAGAGGCAGCCAACGTCACAGAAATCACCCGCAACGTCGAAACCCGCGGCAACGCGGAACGAATCCTGATCGGCTTCCCGGCGAACGACGGCGACGTCGTGGACGACAACTACGTGATGCAGGTCTGGTTTCCGAAAACACTCAGCAACATGTCCATCAGCGAAAGCCAGATGATCGCCCGTTTCACCTTCTCGGCCCAAGGGAATGCCCAGGATCGCACCGGGTGGTCCATCAACTACGGTAGTTTCGGCCCCGGCAACGCCTTCCACCAGCTCTCTATCCCCCTACCTAATCTCTATAATTCCGCTCTGTCGCAGCAGGAGTTCCGCGTCGTCTATCAGGATCCGAACGACTCGGCCAAGACCTACACCGCCATCCGCCGTGTGGTCGTCAACCCCAGCAGCAAACCTTTCATCCGGATCACCCGTCCGACCGTGGTTGGGTCGGACGGCCGCCCCACGGAAATCGTCCTGCCGGATGGCCCCGGTGCCGACACCACCACTTACGAGGTCCAGGTGGAGACCAGCACCAACGTGACGAACCCGCCCACACTTTCCGGAATCGCCACCACCAACAGCCCCACCTCGACGACGAGCGGCAACATCAAAACCTGGAGTTACACGTGGGCCATCAATAGCGCCGGCAACTACACCATCAACGCCGAGGCAATTCTCAGCGGAACCACACCAACCCAGACCTCCCGGAACGCCACTGTCGTTCTGCGTCAGGTCGTCAACCCCTCCTACACGGACGACCAAGACGATGACCATGACGGACTCGTCAATATTGACGAGAGCAACCGCAAGTCATTACCCACCGGCAATGCCGAAACTTGGAAAAACGGCGACGTCCACATCTACTACGCCACCGGAAAGTCGCTACCCAACAGTCCGGATTCCGACAGTGACGGCTTGCCCGATGCCCTTGAGGTTGGCTGGCGGACGGCCTCCAATCCGCCCACCGACCCAGCCGTGGACACCAACGGTGACGGCTGGAATAACTTCATCGGCGATCTGGATCCCCCCCTCTACGCGGTGGTGGAAAACAACCCTGCTGTTCCCGGTGTCGGCTCCCAGAGCGCGGGAGACGATCGCACCCGCCAGGCGGCCGGCTCGGTCACCGATCCCGCCAACCCGGATTCGGATGGGGACGGAATCTCCGACGGTATTGAAGACGCCAACCGGAACGGTTGGACGGACGGCGATGGCAAGCCCCTTCAGCTGACGGCCACGATTGCCCAGTATACCAATAGCGCCAATCGCCCGAACGTCGGCGACTGGCCCAACAATGCCGTGGATTCATGGGAGAATTGGGAGGAAACCAGCGCCACCAAAAATGATAGCGATGCGGACGGGCTCACCGACGGCGGCGAGGACATCAACGGAAACGGACGAACGGAAATCTTCCTGCGTTTTGCCGACGGGAGCCGCAAAAATGTTCTCCTTAATCTCACCACGGATACTCCCTTGGCCGTGGCCGGGTCCGAGTTCAGGCGGGGAACCAACGCCTATTCCCGAGCGGTGAACTACTCGCTTTTATTTGCCGCTTACCAGCCCTCCCCCAATGCGACGGGAACCCGGCAAACCAACGGCTGGCCAAAATTGGAAATCGCCGAAACCGACGCGCTGCTCGTCGACACCGACGGGGACGGCCTTCCCGATGGTTGGGAAAAAACCAACGGCCTCGATCCGCTGGACAACGGCTCCTTCAACTTTTCCACGAGCGGCCCCGGGGATCCTAAAAACGGTGCCGCCGGCAACCCGGACAACGACGCCCTTACCAACGCCGAGGAGCTGGCCGCCGGCACGCACCCAAATATCAGCAACACCCCGATCACAGGCGGATCTGGCGAAGGCACGATCCGCATCGGCCAGTTCATGGACTGGAAACATACCGACCTGCTGGCTTTGGATGAATACAACGAAGGAGGCAGTCAGGCCGCCGATGTCTATCGAACGAACACCAGCGACGATTCCCGCGATATCGTCGCCTTCTCATTCCGCGACGGTGGAGCCGCGGGATCCGGCGGCGACGGCAAGGTTTACTTCCGGATCGACTTCATGAACCTGGCTCCGGATGCATGGACCTCCGAGGTGGACGCCTACATCGTCATCGACACTGGCAACCCCGCCGTCGGCGAAGCCTCCATCCCCAACGAGGTCGACATTACCACAGACATGAGATGGGAGGCCGTGGTGGCCGTTTACGGTCAGGATTTCGGCACCATTTTTGTCGATACCGCCCGCGCCAACAACACCACCACCCAGTTTCAGGTACCGAACGCCAGCTTCGGGGTCGAGTCCCGGGGTTTCGGCGGGCTGAACCGCGCCCAGTGGTCCAGCGCCTTTGACGCGGTGGAAATTTCGGTTGCCCGCCAAAACCTCCTGGATGCCGGTTGGGACGGGGATCCCAACAAGCTGAATTTCCAGGTCTTCACCACCCGGCCCAACACGACCGGGACCGGCACCGGCGACATCGCCGGCCGGAACGACATCCGCGACACCATCGCCGACGACTATCTGGCTTCTGACTACTGGAAAGATCAATCCAACATCCAGCTCAACGGCAAACTCTCCTACTACTTCGGCCGCGACCTAACCCAGGGCAATAACGGCAAGAAGTACAACGACCGAAACCGCTCCGCCAAGGTCATGCTCCTCGCCCACGGCAACCAGGCCATCCAGCCGGGGGGATCCACCCAGGCCTTGATTCACGACCGTGCCGCCACCAACGCGGCTGGCTATCATCGGTTGTTGGCCACGCATAACGCCTATCAGGCCCCGCTCACTCTCCACCTTACCCCCACCCTCGCCTCATCCCTGGAATGGGCCAAGAGCACCGACGCTCGCAACGATGGCCCCGCCTTCAACGCCCAGATTCGCGGCCTCGTTTCCAACAACGTGATCGACCTGGTCGGCACCACTTTTGCCGATCACATGACCAAGTATTTTGCGGATGAATTCAACCTTTCCAGCAAGACTCTCTCCCAACAGTTCCTCAATACCATTTACGGGAATAATTCCGCCGTCACTTCCACCAAGGTCTTCTGGCCTGCGGAGCGGGTTCTGGACGACACCACCCTCGGAAAAATTCAGTCGATGGGATATACCTACACCTTCGCCGACCAGATGCGCCACTTCTTCAAGTGGTTTGGCCGCTCCTCTGCTCTCGGCACCGACGGTTTCCGCCTGAATAAAGTGGGCAATGTGAAGATCTTTCCTATCCACGACTTCACCTCCGACTATCTCAACCAGACCCTCGATGAAGGTTCCAGCCTTGCCGTCCGACAACTTCTGTCCCGCCGTGCCCGCAGCGGGGTTCAGGATCAGGTGGTGGTCCTCTGGCGAGACCTGAATGACTTTGCCACCGATGCCCGCTCGGACAGCTATGACGCCAATGTCCGCTGGCTGGCCAGTCGTCCCTGGATCCGGGTAGTCACCGCCGATCAGATCGCCAACAACGAGGTCTCCTACATCGGCATGGACGGAAACACCTACGGAGAATGGGGCGCAATCGACCGCGGTTCCCCTGCCCTCTCCACCGTCGCCAAGGACTGGGTCGACTGGGCCAGCGGCGAGAACTATGACAACTGGTTCAGCGGCGGCAACAATCGCCCGGGCCTGAGAAACCAGAAATTCGGTGGTTCGACCGCAACGACCTTCGGCCAGGTCGGGGACAATACCGGCCAAGCGGATCAGGCCTGGCGTGGGGTCCGTAACGTCAACGGAACTTCCCAGCCCGGCCTGCGTAACCTGGCCGATAGCACCCTGCACTCGGCCATGTTCCTCAGCGGCTTCCACAGCACCACGAACGTGACGGATCTCACCAAATTCAGCACGGGCGTGTACATCACTCCAAACAACGGCACCGGACAAACTCTGGCTCCCTTTGCCCGCAACAGCCAGGCCCAGGCCCGCTTCGCCAAGATCTACGAGGAGGTGAATGCCTGGTCTTCTACAGCAGGAAGCAGCACTTTGGTGCGCACAAATAAGGATGTGGACTTGGACGGTTCACCCGAATATCTCCTCTACAACCGCCGTCTTTTCGGTGTTTTCGAGGCCAAGGGCGGCCGGATGACCGCCGCCTGGATGCGCGATCCTGCCAATGGCAAGGTCTGGCAGGTGGCCGGAAACTTCGCCGCTTACAGCAATACCGATACCGAGGATGAGGGTGCCGACAACGCCACTGCCTACCGCACCAGTGGGTTTAAGGACTGGTGGCTGATGCCCAGCGCCGGAACCGGCAACCGGGCATCCGTCAACGACACCTACACGGCGATCGCAGCGGAAGGATCCACGGGTTGGACGTTTAATAACCAGTCGGATGTTACCAAGACAATTACCCTGGCCTCGGCGGACGCCAAGGCCTTCACCGCATCGTATTCCCTCAATGGACTCAGCAGGGCCTACATCCGTTTCGGTCTTTCCCCCAACCTGAACGACCTTCTCCTGCGAGGCCAAGCCGGTCTTGGAAACGAGGTTCTCTCCAATACCAACCGCCGGGTAGCTTTAACCAATACCTCGGGGACGGAAGTCGTCCGGGCCTTTGTGGAGGTTTCGCCCGGAGGGGTTATCAATCCCGGTGCCACCGATCTGGCCGCCGCCGGTACCACCCTCCAGCGGCGCAATCAGGCCCAGACTCATCAGGTCGAGGTGGAATTGACGGGTAACGCGGTGATCACCCTTGGCTTCGACAACGGTGTGGACGCCCCGCCCTCCACCGACGGCATTCTTGATACTTGGTGGTCCCAATACGGCATCACCGGCGCCAATCGGACCGCCAGCGGCGACTTCGACGGGGATGGGGTCAACAACCTTCTTGAATATCGGCTCGGTTCGAGTCCGTCTTCCGCCGCCAACACCGGCCTACCTACCCTCAACACCGCCGGCACCAACGGCCTTTCCACCAACTCATTCACCTTCTCCTTCCAGACCGTCACCAATGTGACTTACCAGCCCGTTGCCATCACCGATCTTTCCTCCACCAACTGGACCAATATCGGGCCGCCGATTCCTGGAGATGGTAGCACCAAATCAGCGACCGACTCCTACAGCACCAATACCGTCCGAAAGTTCTACAGGGTCAATCTCACCCCAATTCCCTGACCATTAATCTTTTGAACACCGGGGCCTAACCCCCTGTCAAAGGAAGCATGGGCACGGAAAATGGGTTGGGATTTAAACAGTTCCATAGTTTTCTCTGTGGATTTTTTACGATTCGCCTGTATGGTAAATAATTCCATGAGAGGGCTTTTCACGAAATCCTTCGCTTTCGCCGCCCTTGCCGTTTCTCTCTTCCCCCGTTTGGGCCAATCCGAAGTCATCCTCCAGTATTTTGAAACCCGCTGGGATGAAATGTACCAGCGTCTCCCTGAAATCGCCGAAATCGGTTATGAATCCATCTGGACTCCTCCCCCAGGGAAATCCCCTATTGGCGGTCCTTACGCCCACGCTTATGGGGGCAATGTCGGCTACAACTCCTTTGATCGCTTCGACCTTGGTGATACCCCCCAACGAGGCAATTGGGAAACCCGGTACGGTTCCCGCACCTCCCTTCGTCAGATGGTGGACAACGCCCACCAGATGGACGTGAAAATCTATCCGGACATCGTTTTCAACCACAGTGGCAACGGCCCTGATTACCGCACCTACCCCGGCATGGTGCCACAGGATTTCCATGTGTGGGTGGATGCCAGCCAGCCCGGCGGTTTCCGCCGCGCCCCGCGCATGTTCCAATGGACTCCCGACAACGGCTTCGGCGGCACGCTCCACCAGGAACTGGTCAGCTTGATGGACATCGTGCTCGAGTTTGACGGTCGTTTTCAGGGAGCCAATGCACCGAACTATGCACCGGATCCCGCCCCTTTTGTCCGCCACCCCGGGGATGCGGAAAAATATCCGTACTTCAGCCAGACCGGTTTTGTGACGGAGAACTCCCGCCAGTTCGTCACGCGCTGGATCAACTGGCTCGGCTATGCCATGGACTATGACGGCGTCCGCCTCGACGCTCCCAAACACGTCGGCAAGGAATACTTCGGCCTCCCCGGCCAAAGCCAGGCCACCAAGGACCAGACTCTCATCTATAATATCCAGAAGAATTTTAACGAGCGCCGGAATCTGTCGGATACCG
The DNA here is from genome assembly GCA_964623555.1 of uncultured Akkermansia sp. Lineage (GTDB taxonomy): Bacteria > Verrucomicrobiota > Verrucomicrobiia > Methylacidiphilales > Verrucolacustridaceae > Verrucolacustris. The sequence continues at coordinate 36,981 of CAZURF010000002.1, forward strand.
ATCCCTTCGACGATATGTATTCCAACTACATCCGACGGGACGATGCGCTGATTTACTCCGAGTTCTTCATCGGCTCCATTGGGGAAACCGATTATTGGCGGAATCCCACCGACCCGAACTGGGGCATCAAGACCCGCTACCTCGATTTTCCCCGAAAATCCTCAATGATCATGGCCGCCTTCGGCGGTGGAAACCTGGCAGCTTTGGATAATACCACCTCGGGTTTTAGTCCGGAGGAGGGCGTGATTTTCGCCCACAGCCACGACGAGGACCCTCCCGGCAAGCTGGAACTTGCCTACGCCTACATCCTGACGCGCGTCGGTACGCCGGTGGTTTTTTTCACGGGAAACAATCTGGCGGCCAATGAGGCGCAGGAGGCAAATGGCATTACCTGGATGCGCAAGGGGTACGACGGTGCCCTCGGCGATTACAACATGGGCACAATTCCCAATCTCATCTACATCCACAACCAGTTTGCCCGGGGGCGGGAATTTACCCGCTGGGCCGAGGGCGACTTTTTTGCCTTCGAGCGCTATCAAGACTCCAACAACAACGGTCAGCCCAACTCCGGCGAAGGTCTTTTGCTGGTCGCCCTGAACGATTCCGGATTCGACCAGACCCGAAACGGCATCCAAACCTCGTTCGCCCCGGGAACGATCTTAAAAGACTATACCGGTCGCAACCTCGATACCGTGACCGTGGCGGCCGATGGCAAAGTCAACATCCGGGTCCCGGGTTGGTGGGGCCAAGGTTTTGTCTGCTACGCCCCCTTCAATGCCAACGGACCCGTCACCGGAGATCCCATCACTTTTACCGGCAGTGGCGTCTCCACCATGCCGTGGATCATTCCGGGAGGGCGCGATGCCGCCAACAAAAACCGCACGGTCACCCGTCTCACCGGAAACAGCGTCACCATCAATGTTTTTTATCGCGAACCGACCCAAGGCGGGGAGACCGTTAATAACGCCCTTCTGAAATGGGGCCAGGGCCGCAATCTGAACACCTCTGCGCAGGACTTCACCGACAAGGACCTTGTCATTAACGGCTACGAACAGATGACCCGGGTCGCCGCCGGCCAGTATCAGCTCGTGGCCGATCTCACCGGCGTTCCGGAAGGACTGCACACGATCAAGGTGCGGGTCTTTAACGGCCGAGCCGCTGGCTTGCCCGCTCTTTATCAGACTTTCACCACCACAGTGTACGTGGATCGCAGCGGCCCGGATCTTGCACTGAGCGATTTGGATGCCGGTGCCACCGTGGAAGGAGCCCGGGTGGTCACCATTGAGAACACTAACCGCACCCTTCACAATCTCACCTATTCAATCAACGGGGGTCCATCGCAGCAGGCAGACGAGGTGATCCGGGGCCGCTGGCGGATTGCTTTGGACGGGCTCGCCGCGGGGGCCAACAGCATTACCCTCACCGGTACCGAGGCGGATCGCGGCACCAACCGCACAGTCATTAATAGCAACAGCATCACGCGTAGCTTTACCGTCGACACCAACGGTCCCTCGGTTTCCATCAACCACGCCAACGGGGCGATCATCACGGAACCTTTTTTCAAGACCGTTGTCACCGTGCCCACGGGCCAAGGCATTTCGGCCAGCGACATCAAACTTTTCTGGAACGGCTACGAGCAGTTGCCCTTGGTGGAAAATCCGGCTGGGAGCGGAAAATTTGAGTCCACCTTCACTGGTCGTTATCGCCAGGGTGGCGTGGACAAGATTTTTTACGGCGCTTTCGTTAACGGACCCCATTTTTTCGAGGCGGTGGTGACCAAGGGTGGCCAGGAAAACCGGGTGGCTCGCCGGGTGGTCTTTAACCTCTACGGGCAAAATCTGCACGACTCGGATGGTGATGGCATCCCGGACAACATCGAAATTGAAAATTTCCTGAGCGGGCGAAATCCCGGACCGAACAAACCGCTCCCCGGCGACGGAGCCGGTCTGGATAATATACCCAACAACGGGGAAAATTGGACGCGCCTTAACCCCATGAATGCCGAGACATATTACAACGGCCAATGGGACGGCGACCGTGACTCGGATGGTGACGGCGTATCCAACCTCCAAGAGTTGATCCGCGGCTTTCGGATCAGCGGCAATGCCTTCGCCTACAACATTTACAATGGTGCCAGTGTCCCGCCGGCCACCATTGGCTCCTTCGCCACCTCAAGCCTTGCCATGTCGGGCGGCAACAAAATCGTCACCATTACTTATCGGCCAAATGATGGCCCTCTCGCCAACGCTTCGGCGGTTACGGTCAACATCACGCCCGTGGGTGGAGGTTCCGTGCAAACGGTCGCCATGACCGGCGGACCGACTGAATTCACGTACTCCTATACCGTCCCTTCCAACGCAACCGCTGTGAACTACACCTTTTCTAGCAGCGGAATTACTGACAATACCGGCGGTGCCTCCTGGTCCGCTTCGACCACGGCCGCCTTCGTCATGGACGGCCTTTTCGATAGCCAGAATTTCCTCGTCACCGACAACGGCATGCGGATCTACGCCGCCATCCGGGGGAACAAACTTTATACCGCTACCTGGTCCCCCAAGGGCGGCAACAATGACCATATTATCTATATCACCGACCAGTTTGGAAATCCGGTCGCCGCCGGCCCTGCCACCGCTGCTGATTCAGCATCCAATTACACCACTTGGGCAAACGGTAACAACCAGGGCACAGGTTTCAACGCTTGGTCGATCTCCAATGCAGGTTCGGTTTCGGGCGTGTTCCTCGGCGATCCGGCTGCTGCCGGGATTCAGGGAATGAGTTCCAAGTCCTTCGGTCTTTATGCAAAAGGCGGAGCTGGTTCCTCCGCCACTGCCATTCGCTCTTTCCCCGCCCTGAATGTCGGCGATTCAATTGCTTTCCAATGGGGCATCAACTGGGATGCCGGACCCGCTGGAGGCAATAAGGGCTTTAATTTGTGGGCGGGAACCACGCATCTGCTGAATGTCGAGAATGCAGGCAACAACAACCCCGCCATCAACGTAGCGGGTTCCAACTCCGGAATGGCATACGGCAACCAAGCCATGAACTGGAGCATCACCCGCACCAGTGCGACGACCTTGGAAGTTCGCGCTACCCGCAGAGACGGCGGTGTCTTCACGCGCGCCGTTACCGTCAGTTCTTCGGCTCCAACGCGGCTCGAATTTTACGCCGCCAACCTCTCTGACGGGGATCAGCGACAGCCTTATTTTAACGATCTCCGTATCTACCGGAATGGTGCCTCCGCCAAAGGGGGCCTGGTCTATGGCGCCTTCAATGGTTCCGACACCTCCGAGCCATGGCTTTTCTCCACTCCGAATACTGCCTCCCAGTACGGTTTCAAGAGTTCCGGGCGGAACTGGCTGGGGAACTCCGGTCAAGCCCTGGAGGCTGAATTGGATCTCGTGGACGTCTTTGGCGCTGTTCCCAAGACTCTTTTCATTGCGGTCGGTGCTTACTCGGGAGGTTTCGGCGGAACACTTCTGTCCCAAGCTCCTGCCAAATTCGGGAATTCAGATAATGACATCGAAATTCCTGAGTTCCAGCCGATCGCCACCGCCTCGATCCGCGATGAGGATCTTGATGGAAATTTCGACATCGGCACACCGGAGATGCTTGTTGCCGTCAATGGAAACGAGTCGGACGGGAATTACGGCCTCCGCCGCTTCTATCTCGACGAGGTTGCCGGGGACACCGCGTTCCTCACAGTGAGGTTCAAGCCGAACGCCGCCGGCACGGTTTCCAACGTGGAGGTCTTCACCAATCTCAACCGCCGGGATTTTGCCAGGATCGAGGAAGATCCCGCCACGGTCACCACCTCCTCCGCCACGTACTTCCGCGCCTACGCCATGTCCGGCCCTGACTCCAGTGGTTATTACACCGCCACCCTTCCGGTGAATCTCTGCGGCGCCTACCGCCTGCAGGTCCGGTACAAGGTCGCCGGCGTTAATGGCGGCAACTACATCTACTACACTGACAACGCCCTTCGCCGCGACTGCGCGGTGGTCGTCTCCCCGAAAAAAGCCCTGACGTTGAACATGTACGAGGTCAACCCCCTGATCGTCGAAGCCAAGGACACCACCTTTGCCGGGCGCAGCACCTTCCTGGATCTCGTCAACGACCCTGCCCTGCCTGGCGAATCCGGCGGGTTTGACGGTCGTCCAGACGGCCTGAACAAAAATCACTACTCGGCCCTCGGGGTAAATATGCTCTGGCTCCAGCCCATTCATCCGATCGGCATTGAGGGTCGGGATACCAACCCTGAAACCAGTGCCCCCTTTGACCCCGGCAGTCCTTACGCGGTGAGGGACTACTGGACGGTGGCTCCCATGCTCGGCCGGAGCAACAGCGAGGCCAATGCCATGTCGGAGTTCCAAACTTTTGTTCAACGCCTCGACCAGTGGGGCGTGGGTGTGATGATGGACGGCACCTTTAACCATAGCGCTCCGGACGCCGTCATGGGCCAAGGCGCGGTCAACCTCGGGATCACCTCCAACGGATCCCAGCAGATCCGTAACTTCAACACCGGGTGGTACGCCAAGGAGGGCTTCCCGGCCACCCCGGCGGCCACCCTGGCGGAGATCGCCATTGCCCCTGACCGGAATGACTTCGGCAACTGGACCGATGTGCGCGAGTTTTTCTTCGGCGACTACGACGCTCTGGTAAAAGAAAAAGGCACCCAAAACCCCGACAAATCCTACCCCGACAACGCCTACAAGTTGGCCTTCTTGCTTGAACGGGATGAGTTTGCCGGCCACACAGCCACGACCCGGCAAGTGTGGGAATATTTCGCCTACTACCCGATTTACTGGCTCGAAAAATCCGGCCACACCTCCTCCACCCCCAAGAGCCAGTCCTATGTCGGCATTGACGGCCTGCGTTGCGACTTTGCCCAGGGGCTTCCCTCCCAGTTCTGGGAATACGCCATCAACAAGACCCGGGCCCGCAAGTGGGACTTTATCTTCATGGCTGAATCCCTCGACGGCGCCCGGACTGTCGGCAGCAGCAGCCGTCACGGCGTGGGCTACCGTTCCGCCCGGCACTTCGACGTACTGAACGAGAACATCGTCTTCTACTGGCGCGATACCTTCTTCGGATACCCGGCCAACGGGGGCGCCGGTACGGTCAAGAGCCCGAAGACTTTCGACACCTGGAAGGCTTACGATGATCGCCGCAACTCTTTCGATAACGTCACCCTCTTAAACAACCTCACCAGCCACGATGAGGTTTTCCCGCACAACGATGTCTGGGCCATCGCCTACGGTTACGCCCAGGTCGGTGCGCTCGACGGCATCCCCATGCTGATGTATGGACAGGAAGCCGGTGCCCAAAACAGCAAGACGGCTTACGGGGCCAGCGAGGCCAATTTCGGGACCATCGACCCGGCCAACACCTTCGCCAAATACGAGTCCAACTTCGGCAAGAACATTCCCAACTTCAAGGTTTACAACAACATGGCCTCGATTTGGACCAACCGGACCAGCGATGAGTGGAAGTTGCAGAACTTCTATGGCCGTGTGAACAAGGCCCGATTGGCTGCCCCCGCCCTGCAGAGCCAAAACGTATACTTTCTCTCCAAGAAGCAGTTGGGCGGCGGGTACGACGACAACATCTTTGCGGTCGGCAAGGTCCAAAACCTCGGCCAAACGGGCGGCGGCACCGGGAATAGCGTGGTGTTCGCCTTCGTGAACAACAATTACCGGGCCACCTCCAACGTCTCAGCACTGTTCGACCTCAACGCCAAGGTTCCGGGTAGCGACTTAAACTACTTTGGCATCGACCGGGTTCGGAACTACAACGTGAAGGATCTTTTGGCCGATAATGCCAGCGCCTACATTTGGACCACGAACCGGTCCGGGGCCGATCTCATCGACAATGGCCTCTTTGTCGGACTTCCCAATACCACCGCCGGCACGGGAAGTTATCAGGCCCAGTACCTCCAGTTGGTGGACGTTTCCGCCCCATCCCTCAGCTTTATTCCCTCCCAGTTCATGACCTACGGCACCACCAACACCCTGACCTCGTCCACCACTCCGGCCTCCACCGTCACCTATTCGCTGGTCAGCGGGGACACCAACAAGGTCAGCCTGAGCGGAAACCAGCTCGTGATCAATTCCGGCACCGGTTCGGTGGTGGTTCGCGCCACCGTGGCGGCCACGGCGGATCGTGGCGGTGTCACCGCCGATGCCACCATTACCTTCCAAAAGGCATCCCAGAGCATCACCTTTGATCCTGTCTCCACCACCGGCAACATCGGAGATCTTGCCCGCACCCTGGTGGCTTCCTCTTCTTCGGCCCTGCCCGTCTCGTTTTCCTCCGGCAATCCCGGCGTGGCTTCGTTGATTGGAAATACGCTTTATTTCAACAGCCCCGGCTCGGCCATTATCACCGCTTCCCAAGCCGGAAATGACAATTATGAGGCGGCTGCCGTCGTGACCCGCACTTACACCGTCACCGGCGCTAGCTTTACCAATGAGTGGAGTGGCCAGGATGCTAACAGCGATGCCAACGGGGACGGCGTTCCCGCCTTGGCTGAGTACGCCTTGGGTGGCATCGCTGGATCCAACAATCTCGGGGTTCTTCCCCAGGTAGCCCGCTCCAACAACATTCTTTCTCTCAGCGCTCTGGTCCGGACCAACGATCCGAAGCTTTCGGTTCTCCCACAGGCCGCGATTAGCCTAGGCACCAACGCCTGGTCCTCCAGCGGCTTCACCACAAACGTCTCAACCAACGGGGTCCCGACCGGCTTCGAGCGCCGCACCTACATCTACGACGCTGGCACGAATCCTCGCGCCTTCCTCCGCCTTTCCATCTCCAACGCCCCTTAGTTTTCGGCCTTCCTTTCAGCTTTTCGACTTCCGCGTTCCGATTTTCCTTTCATCTTCATCTTAATCTTAATCCAAATTCTCCGTTGTAAGTCGTTTTCTATTAACTGTTAACAGGCCAGGTTTGCATGAACAAAAACCCCTGCTTTATTGTCTAAGTAGTTGAACAAAAGATGAATAGACGTGTAGGCGCAGTTGCCATCGTTTTGATGGCCCTGACGGCGTTAGCCGGTGTG
>CAZURF010000003.1:0-1669 GCA_964623555.1 uncultured Akkermansia sp.
GGGGTCGAGGTCCGCTGCGCGGATGAAAGCCGGCAAAACGGAGGCGGCGATTTCCCGCCGGGTTTTGCGGGAAAGACTCAGGCTGGAGCGAAGGAGCCCTTCGGAAACGCGGGCCAAACGGGCGGGATCATCGACCTGCCAACCCGCCAGGGCGGCCAGAGCATCCCGCTGAGCCAGGACAGCCGCTTCCCCTTTTTTTTCGCCAACGAGTGCCAGACAAAGAAGGGTACACCGTTCTGGTTCGTCTTCCGCAAAGGAGGGGAGCTGCTCCAGGACCGCCAAGGCTTCTCCCGAGCGGCCTAGATCCAGAAGAGAGGCGGCCTTGGCCAAGGCGGCCTGCCGCGAAGAGGGATCGGATTCGAGAGCCCGCGTGTAGGCATCCAGCGCCTGGGTGCTTTCCCCCAGCAGATCGGCACGGCGACCTTCCGCAAAGAACAAGGCTGATTCCACCCGGTTCTCGCGAACCGGTTCGATCGCGGTCAGTGAAAACGGGGCAAGACCGAGGAGGGCGCCGAGCGCCCAGACCTCAAGCCTTGTACCGGAGACGCTTCTTGTGGCGGTTGGCCCGACTGCGCTTGCGGCGCTTGTGCTTGGCGATCTTGGCCTTCCGCTTTTTCTTGATGGAACCCATGAGGGCATCGTGCCACCCGACCTTTAGGTGACAACCTTATTCAGCGGATACTCGATGATTCCTTCCGCCCCGAGCTGTTTGAGCCGGGGGATGAGGGAGCGCACGGTCTTTTCCTCCATGACCGTTTCGACCGCCACCCAGCCGTCGCGGGCCAGGGAAGAGACCGTGGGATCCCGGAGCGAGGAAAGCACCGAGGAGACCAAAGCCACGCGGGAGCGGGGAACGTTCATTTTGAGGCCCACAAGGTCGCGGGCGCGCAGGGCTCCTTCGAGAAGGAGGTTAAGATTTTCAATCCGGAGACGATCCGCCGGGCGGGCCCAGACTTTCCGGTTGGCAATCAGCTGGGGGTAGGACTCCAGGATGGTGTCGAGGATCCGCAGTCCGTTAGCGACCAGGGAAGAGCCGGTCTCCGTGATGTCGGCGATGGCATCGGCGAGTTCCGGAACCTTCACCTCGGTGGCACCCCAGGAGAACTCCACCTTCGCCTTAATTTTGTTTTTTGCGAGGTACTGCTTCACCAACCCGACGGCCTCTGTGGCGATCCGTTTGCCGCGTAGTTGGGACGGCTTGCGGATCGGGGATTTGGCCGGAACCGCCACCACCCAGCGGGCGGGCTTGGCGGTGGCCTTGCTGAAGCGAAGCGTGGAGACGACATGAACCTTGGCTCGGGTCTCCTGAATCCAGTCGGTTCCGGTTAACCCGAGGTCCAGAAACCCATCCTGCACATACGCGGCAATTTCCTGGGCGCGGATCAGACGAACCTCAAAGGAGGGGTCATCAATGGAAGGGCGGTAGGTGCGGGAGTTGGCCCCGATGCTGTACCCCGCGCGCCGGAAAAGTTCCAGCGTCGCTTCCTGAAGACTCCCGGAAGGGAGGCCAATGCGGAGAGGTTTCATGGTTTAAACCTTAAAGGTTGAAGCGAGGAGACTCAATCCGCTCGTTTACGGTTAGGTTTACGTTTACGCGGGCGGAAAGCCTTATAACCGGTAGGGGCGGTTATCCTTAACCGCCCGTTTTGTAAATTGGACGCGGGCTGTT
>CAZURF010000003.1:1769-43221 GCA_964623555.1 uncultured Akkermansia sp.
CTCAGTCGGGAACTGCAGGCATTTGCTGGGTGATGCAGTGGATGGCCCCAAGACCTCCGACCAGCGCGGAGCAGTCGATTCCGACCACTTTGCGGTCAGGAAAGAAGGGGCGAAGAAGATCCAGAGTCGACTTGTCGGTGGGGGATTTGAAAACGGGCACGAGCACGGCGGAATTGGCGATGTAGAAGTTGGCGTGGCTGGCGGGGTTGCGGTGGTGGGGCCCGTCGCTGCGGGGAGGCATGGGCATTTCCAAGATCCGCAGGGGCTGTCCCCGGGAGTCTCTGGCCTTCCGGAGTCGCTCCAGATTGTCTTTCAGCGGGGCGTAGTTGGTGTCTTTCGGATCCTTCTCCACCGCCGTCACCACGACACCGGGAGCGACGAAACGGCTCAGGTCGTCAACATGTCCATCGGTGTCGTCCCCCTCCAGCCCGTCCCCCAGCCAGATGATATGCTTTATGCCCAGCCAGTGCTTCAACTTGGTTTCGATCTCCGCTCTTGAAAGAGAGGGGTTGCGGTTTTGATTGAGGAGACAGTGTTCGGTGGTGAGCAGGGTGTCCTGGCCGTCGGTGTCGATTGAGCCGCCTTCCAAAATGTACTCGTGGGTTTCGAAGGGTGTTTCAGTCATGGGGCAGGCGGCAAGGGGAACCCGGTCATCCGCATCCCAAGGCTCATATTTCCGACCCCAGCCGTTAAACCCGAAATCGTGGGCGACCCTGGCCGGGGAACCCTTTTTCCGATGCAGCATGAAGATGGGTCCGCTGTCGCGCAGCCAAGCATCGTCGGTCTTGATGGTGACGAGCTTGAGGTTGGGGGACTGGAGTTTGGCCTTTCGCAGGCGCTCCCCCACCTCCTCGGCGGCGACGCAGTCGTTGACGCAGAGATAGACGCGTTCACCGGGAACCAGGGCGCGGATAATTTCCAAATAAGTTTCCCGGACCGGTTCCATCAATCCGGGCCAGGTTCCCTCGTTATGGGGCCAGGCCAGCCAAGTGGCGTCGTGTTTTTCCCATTCGGCGGGGAACCGGTAATGGGCCCAATCGATCGGAGAGGAAGTCCGGCTCAAGGAGTCAGGAAGCGCTGGTCCAGCCCTTGATATGCATCCACCCGGCGGTCCCGCAAGAAGGGCCAGTGCTGGCGGGTGACGCCAATCTCGGACAGATCCAGGTGCGCGCGAACGGTCTCGGCGCGGTCCGTGGAAGCCTGGGCCAAAACTTCCCCAAAGGGGTCGCAGGCAAAGGAGGTTCCCCAGAAGTCGAGGTTGTCCTCACGGCCGATCCGGTTGATGGAGAGGACGAACACGCCGTTGGCGATCGCGTGACTGCGCTGCATGGTCTGCCACGCGCTGCACTGGACTTTGTGGAGTTCCCGCGGCTCGGTCCGGGCGAGGCCGATGGCGGTGGGGTAAATAAGGATCTGTGCCCCGCGCAGGGCCATCAGGCGGGCAGCCTCCGGATACCACTGGTCCCAGCAGACCAGCACGCCCAGTTTGCCGACGGGTGTCTGGATGGGGAGGAATCCGGTGTCGCCGGGGGCGAAATAAAACTTCTCGCTAAAACCGGGGTCATCGGGAATGTGCATTTTCCGGTAGGTGCCGAGGATGGAGCCGTCCGGACCAAAAACGACGGCCGTGTTGTGATAGAGCCCCCCGGCGCGCTCCTCAAAATGGCTGGAGACCAGCGTGATCTTTAGTTTTTGGGAGAGCTTGGCCAGAAGATCCGTGGTCGGCCCGGGGATCGGTTCCGCCAGATCAAAGCAATGGTAGTCCTCTTTCTGGCAAAAATAGAGGGAGCGGAAAAGCTCCGGCAGACAGACGAGCTTGGCGCCTTGCTTGGCGGCGGCGGTGATGCGGTCAATGGCCACCGCCAGGTTCTTTTTGGGATCGGGCGACATCCCCATTTGAATGAGGGCCACGGGCAGGCCGGAGGAGCTCTTTTTCGCCATGGCGGAATTTCAGCGTAAAGCGACCGGCGGGGCGAGTATTTCAGATAGGATCACCGCCTCCCGAACCGATTCCGGGGAGCGAAGTTTTTTTGACCAGCGGTGCGGGGTGGCTGCGCCAGGCTTGTAGGCGGCGGGAAAGGGGTGGAAAACCACCCGCGGGGTTTCCCCCGCCGCAAAAGCAGGAGTCAGTTCGGAAGTTGGGGAGGATTTGGCCTCGGGAAACGCCGTGAAGACCGGAGGTGGTGTCGCTTGGGACGATTCCCTAACGAGGACCGGTTCCGGAATCGCGGGTGGGACGGTTTCTCGCTTGGGCGGGACCGTGGCCTGAGGCGCGGGCGTCGGCAGGCTGGGTGGCTCAGCCTGCTCCACCGGAGGAGGAGGGGACTCATGACGGCGCCGCCCGAGTGCCTCCAGCAACTCCCCCAGATCGCCGAATTCTTCCGTGGGCGCAGACTCCCGCCGGGCGGGAGCAGGCCGAGCCGATCGATTCTGGGGTGAGGATGGATCCGGAAGCTCCTCCTCCTGACCTTGTCGATTCCTCTGCATCCACCATTGCACGAGGCTGGCGAGAACAAAGAGGATCGGGACAAGCCACTCCATGGCGGCGGGTGACTATTTTGGACCGGTTTTGCCCGAATCCTTGGCGATGGCCGCGCGCATCTCAGTGTCGGCGGAAACGTTGCGGATCTTTTGGTAATCGAGAATGCCAAGGTTGCCCTTGCGGAAAGCCTCGGCCATGGCGAGGGGCACCTGGGCCTCGGCCTCCACCACCTTGGCACGCATCTCCTGCTCGACCGCCACGGCGGCGGCGCGGCGCATTTCCGCCTTGGCCTGGGCGACCTGCTTGTCGGCGTCCGCCTGTTCGGCCTGGAGTTTGGCGCCGACATTTTCACCGACATCAACGTCGGCGATGTCGATGGAGAGAATCTCGTAGGCGGTGCCGGCATCCAGACCGCGGTTCAACACGTCCTTGGAAATGTCCTGGGGGTTTTCGAGCACACCCTTGTAGGTCTCCTTGGAGCCGATGGCCCGGACAATGCCCTCGCCGACCCGGGCGACGATGGTTTCCTCGGTGGCGCCGCCGACAAAGCGATCCAGGTTGGAGCGAACGGTCACCCGGGCACGGGCCCGAACGGTGATGCCATCCTTGGCGACGCCATCAATGGTGCTCTTGCCGGAAGCGGCACCGGGGCAATCGATGACCCGGGGGTTCACGCTGGTGCGGACGGCGTCAAAAACCGTCTTGCCGGAACCAGAGGTGGCGAGGTCGATCGCACAACAGCGGTTGAAATCCAGCTTGATCCCAGCCTTGTCGGCCGCAATCAGGGCGCGGATGACCTGATCGACGTTACCGCCGGCAAGAAAGTGTGTTTCCAACTGGGCGGTGGACACATCAATGCCTGCACGAACGGCGGTGATGCGGGCATTGACGATCAGGGAATTGGGGATGCCCCGCAGGCGCATGGCGATGAGCGTGGGAATGCCAACCGGAGCCCCGGAGGTGAGAGCGCGAAGCCAGAGGCCGAAAAAGTTGAGAAGAATGATTCCAAAAACCAGGGCAACCACCCCGGCCGCGATGAGAAGGATTAATGGCATAGGGGGAAAGGATGGATGAGAGGGTCAGGCCCGGCGAACAAAAATGGACGGCCCATCGACCCGAATCACCTTCACCCGGGTTCCCGATTCGAGATGGTCCCCAGTTGTGATGACGTCGACCTTTTCCCCATTGAAGCGCGCCGCTCCGGCCGGGCGAAGGTCGGTGAGGGCCTGGCCTTCATGGCCGAGCCATTTATCCGACTCTTTGGAGGCGTGGGCGGCAGTGGATGGATCCAGGATGTATTTTTTTCCGAAGGGCGTTTTGGGAAAAAAACGCATCCAAAGGATGGTGAGAATGGTCCCGGCAAAAAGTTCCGCCATGAGGATCAGAGTGCCGGTTTTGGGGCCAAATTCGGCAAACCCCACCACGGCGGCCCCAAGGAGGCAGACCACCCCCAACACACCGGCCACCATGCCCGGAAGAAAAACCTCCGCGAGGAGCAGGGCAACTCCTGCCATGAGCAAAGTGAGTAGCAAGGTCACGAGTCCGTCCGTCGGACGAGGGTGGTGGTGCCTTCGCGGCCCACGGCTTGCACCGGGGTGCCGGCCGGAATGAAGTCACCATCGGCCAAAACGTCGTAGATTTGCCGGTCCAAATGGGCGCGGCCGCTGGGACGAAGATCGGTCAGTGCCTGACCCCGGGTGCCCTGCGGAGCGGGCTCCTCTGCGATGGGTTGGAATCGGGGCGAGGTGGTGGTCAGCTCAAAAGGTCGAAACAAACGGGATCGCGGAAGAAAGCGGGCGGCCAAAAGGATGGCGGCCAAGCCACCAAAAAGTCCCAGGGCGAAATTGAAAGCCGGAAGATGGAGTTGGGGAAGGGTGGGGAGGACGGGGTCGGTGGGGTAGCGATCGACCATGGTGTTGAGGATGCCGAAGAGCAGCAGGCCGAGACCCAAGAGGCCGGGAAGAAAAGTTCCCGGAAAAATAAAAAGCTCAGCGGCGATCAGGGCCAGGCCAAGGACGATGATCAAAAGACTTTCGTATCCGGAAAGGCCGGCAATGTAGTGCCCAAAGAAAAAAATCAGACCACAGACCGCAGCGAGAATCCCAAAGATCCCCATGCCAGGTGTTTTGAACTCGATGTAACCCAAGAGCAGGGCTGCGGCCATCAGCAGCGGAGAAATAGAGACGATCAAACGTCCAATCTCCTCAAAACCCGTTGGCTCGATACGGACAATTTTGACCCCGGACTGAACATGTTTTTCAATCAGGGATTCAAGATTGTCGGCCACGCCGTCCGCCAGCAGGGGCTTCGCCGGGCGGCCGACCAACTGGGTCGCCTCCTTGGTGGTGAGAGTGAGGATGTCGCCCTTTGCCACGATTTCGCGGCCATCGATCTTCAGGCCGTTCTGCTTGTTGACCATGGCGTCAAAGACGGCGGGGTTGTGGCCATTCTGTTCAGCCGCCGCGCGGATCACGGCGGCAAATCCCGAAACAAACTTGGCGGGCAGTTCCTTGGGTCCTTCCTGACCAAGGGTGACGGGTGAGGCGGCGCCAATGATGGCCCCGGGGGCCATCCAGATGTGGCGGGTGGCGGCGGAGATAAAAGCCCCGGCGGAAAAGGCCTCCTTGTTGACGTAGGTAAACGTGCGGTCGGCCGGCTCGAATTTCGCGATGATGCCCATGATTTCCTTCATGGCTTCGCCCTCGCCGCCCGGGGTGTCCATGTCGAGAACCAGGGCGGAGGCATTGTTTTCCATGGCATCCTTTACCCCGCGACGGACGATGTAGACCAAGCCTTTCTGAATCTCCTTTTGGATCGGAAGGACATAGACGGGGCCGGGCACGGCCGTGGGCAGGGAGTCCTCAGCCCGAAGGGGGATGGTGAGCGCCAAGAGCAGAAGAAATGCAATGCGCGCTGAAGGATTTGAACCTCCGACCAACTGCGTGTAAAGCAGCCGCTCTACCCCTGAGCTAAGCGCGCGAAAGAGAATCGATGCCATCAGTCCAAACTAGGGCAACCGGGAGGGGATTCAATGGGGGTAACAGACGACCTGCCATACCCTTCCATCGGCCTGGGAAAAGCAGACGATGGCCAGGGTGTAGTACTCGTCGCGCTCCGGCACGTAGATGGCCATATTTTCATAGAACCAGTCATGCCCACGGACAAAATTCGGCATTCGGCCGAAGGCCTGCAGAACCACATCCCGACTCTGTCCGACTAAAAGTTCGTGAAGCTGCTGGGGGGTGTAAGTTGCGGAGCCGTAGTAACTCTCCTGCGCCAAGGCCGGCCCAAGCATCAAAACCAAACCGAGGATGATCGAGCGGAATCCCGTCATTCCCTCTTATCATCGTGGGTTTGTGGAAAAGCGCCAGCTTCCCCTTGACCCTTACCCGCGGGATTCTAACGAAAATTATGCGTTGGCTGATCCTTTTTGTTGGGCTTGGGCTGGCGGTCGCCATGGGCTCGGCTGCGGAGGAAAATCCCGAAGCCCGTCTATTTGCCGGCGGGGCGGCCCCCATGAAGGGGGAGAATGGAAAGTGGGGGCTGCGGGCGCCGGACGGGAAATGGCTGGTGGAGCCAAAGTTTGCCGAAGTCAGGACGTTTTCCGAAGAGTTGGCCGCTGTGCGGGAGGGGAATTCCTGGGGGTATCTTGGTCCGGATGGAAACTGGAAAATTCCCGCCCGTTTTGCCTGGGCCGGCGATTTTACCGAGGGATTGGCGCCGGCCAGCGAAGGCGACCGGCTAAGCGGAAAATTCGGCTACATTGACCGGCAAGGGCGCTGGGCTATCGAGGCCGAGTATGACTGGGCGCGTCCCTTCCAGGAGGGTTTGGGCGGCGTGAAAGACGGATCCAAATGGGGTTTCGTGGACAAAAAAGGGAAGTTGGTGGTGGAACCTGATTTCGACCAGATTGGATCCTTTTCCGGAGGTTTGGCACCAGTCCAAAAGTCCGGTCCGCCGGGGGATAAGGAGACCTGGGTCTACATCAAGTCGGACGGCACCCAACCGTTTGAAAAAAAGTACGCGTGGGCCGGAACGTTTTCCGATGGTCTGGCCCGGGTGCAGGTGGAAGACCGAATCACGGGAAAGTTCGGCTACATCGATGGCAAGGGAGCGATGATCATCCAGCCCAACTTCGAAGAAGCCTCTGATTTTCGGAACGGCAAGGCGACCGTCCGCTTGGATGGAAAAAGCCGGACCATCGACAAGAAGGGGAATCCCGTCGACTGACGGGACTAGGGCTTTGCGGCGACGGGGGTGAGCTTGGGTTTGTCGCTGAGGCCCACTTTTTTTCGCAACTTGGAAAGGTTGGCTGCTTGATAAGGGTCGGAGGCCGGCAGGGTGGGATCCCCCTCCCACGAGCTGTCGACCCCTTGCTCCGGGGCGATCACCCGATTGCGGCCCTCGTCCGGTATGCTGTACCAGCCGCGGGCATCGTCCTCCGGGTCGAAAGGGATAAATAAGCCGCCCTGAACCTTGACTGTGTCCGCCATCAGTTTGGCAATGAGGGGTTTTTCATAGAGGTAGTACGTCCCGTCGTCATCGGTCCCCAGGGGCTGATAGCGTCCTGCAGGGAATTCTTCGACGCCCCCGATTTGAAGGCCGGTGGCCTGCAGGGCGGCCTCCAGTTTTACGGCGGAGGTGTCCGGTTTACAGGGGTTTAGTTTTTGCGCAGGCAGGGAGCAGGGGAGACATAGAAAAGCGGTCCAGATCAGGATGCGGCTCACACGTCTGAGGATGGCTTGCGTTGCGCATTCAGCAATTCCAAGATGACTGAATGGTCGTAACGACATCCATTCTAGCTGTCGGCATCGCTGTGGCCGTGGCGGGTCGAGCGGTCAAACACCGGACCCAGGATCCCCGCCTGCCGTTTTGGATTGGTTTGGCCCTAACCCTGATTGCCCCAACGTTCCTGATGGCATTGGTCATGGAGACGGTTCTCCTCTTCACCTGGAATCCCCTGATCTGGATGGAATAGCTTTTCTGGGTTTTGGGGATTCGAGATTTCCATTCACGATCACAATAAGCGGAATTAGGGCCCTTCCGGGTTCAGTTTCATGAAGTCGCGGGTTGATGAGGTGTCTTCTATGGAATATGATAATATTTGGAACCTGGGCAGTCGCTCTTGGCCTTGGAAACAGGGCTGGGGGAGGAAAGTCCGGACACCATAGGATACTCCGCCCTGGGAAACCGGGGGCGGTTCCGGGGCGACCCGGAGCTGACGGAAAGTGTCACAGAAAACAGACCGCCCTACGTTGCGCGAACCTTAACGGGAACGCCAACAAGGGTAAGGGTGAAACGGTGGGGTAAGAGCCCACCCCTTGGCCGGGTAACCGGCGGAGGGACAAACCCTGGAGGGTGCAAGGCCGAGCAGGGGAAACGGGTGATCCGCCCGTTCCGCGAAAGCGGAACATCCCCGGGTTGGAGCCGCACCGCAGACCGTTTCGGCGGTCAGCGGAGTTCGCCGTGAGGCGGGCTAGAGAAATGGCTGCCAATCCGCCGGAGAAATCCGGCGGGGTCCAGAATCCGGCTTATGGGTTCCACGGAACGGGGGCCGGGCGGGGAATGCCGCCCGGCCTTCGCCTTTTCAGGAGGTTTGCTGGTAAGCCGCTTCGACGCGGTCGGCCACGTCGCGGTATTGGCTATCGATCTCGTAGATTTTCTTGAACTCGTCCAGTGCCTCCGCCTTCTTCCCCATTTCCTCCAAGGCAATGCCCAAAGAATAAATCGCGTCTTTCTTGGTCGCGTCCATGGCCACGATCTCCGCGGCGGCACTGGCGTATTGCTTGGCGGCGAGGTCGAGCATGTTCCGCCGGTGGTAGGACTGTCCGAGCAAAATCAGCGCCTTGTGACGAACCGAAGGCTGCCGCAAGGCCTGCTGGAGTTCCGGCACGGCCTCCTTGTAGAGACCGTTATCAACGAGGGCTTCGCCCAACTCGAAACGGTAGTTAAGATCGTTGGGGTAACGGGTGACCCGCTCACGAGCGCTCTCCAGGGTGATCGACTTCCGGCGACCCTCAATTTCCGCCAAAACAGCCGGATCGGCTCCGGCGCCGCGGGCCTGCTCCATTTCCGCTTCCAGTCCCTGGAGCCGAAGGCGAAACACGTTTTTTTCCAAAACCGGGTCAGATTTTTGGGTCAAGTCGTAGGCAAACTGGAACCACTGGAGGGCGTGGTCGAAAGACCCCTGGGCCTCGCAAAGTTCCGCGATTTGTTTGGCTAGATTGACGTTTTGCGGTTCTTTCTCGAACTGGGCGTGCAACCGCCCCAGTTGCTCGGCGATGGCCTCCGCGGTTTTGACCACCTTGCCGGCGGATTCCAAAGCAAGGGACTCCTCCTTGCTCTTGAGGGAATCGCGAAAATCGGAGGACTTTTCCCAACCGCCCTCCTGAGAGGCCACCAGCGCGCTGGCATCTTTCATGCCTTTGAGGGCCTCTCCATCAGCAGGGTTGACGTTGAGAATGGCCTGATAGGTGTCCCGAGCCTTGGACATTTGCTTGGCGGCGATATAGGCCCGGGCAAGTCCGTGGAGATTGGCGGTGTCTTGCGGTTTGGCGATCCGCACGGTTTCGTAAGCAAAGATGGCGGTGCCGGGGAGATCGTTGCCGAGGGCAATTTCGGCGAGGGTGCCGTTGGCTTGGGCGTTGGTGGGGTCGATCGCCAGGGCTTCCTCGACTTTGACGAGGGCCGCGCCGAGGTTTTTGCCGGCGGAGGCCTTCGCCTGCAGGAGATAGGGGGCAACCTTCACTCCGGCCATGCCCTTCTCAAGGGCCGAGGCCCCTTTTGCCTTGGCGATTTGGGCAGCCCGCAGAACCTTGCGGCCTTCAAGAAACGCGGGCTGAGCCTCCAAGATCGGGGGCACTAGCATCAGAATATAATCCCAGTTTTGCCGGGAAAGCGCGTCCTTGGCCTTCCGGAAAGAGTCCGCCTGCGGTCCGGTTAGCTGGCTGGAAGAAATCTCCGGCATAAGAAGAAACCTTATCCAAAAAGGGGGCATCTCCAAAACCAAAAAGGGGCGGTGGATTTCCTTGCCCTTTGCCGTCTCTTCGCCCATCCCGAAAGGATGATCGAGGCCTTTCTTGCACTTCTGACGGGCTTTTTGCTTGGGTCGTTGCCCTGTGGTTTCTGGCTAGCCCAAGCCAAGGGGGTGAATATCCAGAAAAGGGGAAGCGGAAACATCGGCGCCACCAACGTGGGCAGGGTACTTGGAAGGCAGTGGGGTTATCTGGTCTTCGCTCTGGACGCGCTGAAGGGATGGTTGGCCGTGTGGCTGGCGAGGGATTTTCTCCAGGCGGGCGACACCTGGACTGTGGGGGCAGGGGTGGCGGCCGTGGCCGGCCATGTTTTTTCGCCTTGGCTGAGCTACAAGGGCGGCAAGGGAGTGGCCACCTCCGCCGGAGTTTTGTTCGCGCTAGCTCCCGCGGCGCTTCTTTGGACCGCCGGTCTTTGGGGCGTGACCTTTGCCGCGAAAAAAACGGTTTCCCTCGCTTCTTTGGCGGCGGCCACGGCGTTTCCCTTTTTGGTCCTGTGGTTGGAACCGGGACGGCCGGCCCTGCAATTCGCCGCCTGGGCCCTGGCGGCCCTTGTCTGGTACCGGCATCGCGAAAACCTGCAGCGCCTGCGCCAGGGAGTGGAAAACACCTTTGATCTTGAGAGGTCCGGCAAAAAGAAGAGAAAAAAGAAGAAATGAGGATCGTGGTTCTGGGGAAGGGGGCATGGGGTGGTGCGGTAGGGGATTTGATCCGTGAACGCGGGCATCAGGTGGCCTGGGTGGAGCAGAATGATGTCCGCATGCCGGGGCCGGCAGACATGATCTTTCTGGCGGTGCCGACGCAAGCGGTGCGGGGGTGCCTGAAAACCCTCGGTCCCCAGAATGCGCCCGTGGTCAGCCTCAGCAAAGGTGTCGAGATTGAGACAGGAAAAAGGATCAGCGAGATTGTCAAGGAGCTCTGGCCCAAGGCTCTGGTGGCGGCTGTGTCCGGCCCAAGCCTGGCGGGCGAACTGGTAAAAAAGGTTCCGACGGCGGTGGTGGCAGCGGCGGAAAGCGCGGCGTTGGCCGAAGAGGTGCAGAAAATCATGCACGGCCCGTACTTTCGCGTGTATCGAACCACGGATTTGGCGGGCGTAGAGTGGGGAGGGGCGCTGAAGAATGTGTATGCCCTGGCGGCGGGAATGTGCGCCGGGCTCGGGCTGGGAGAAAACAGTTTGGCCGGACTTTTGACCCGCTCCTTACGTGAGATGGTGCGGGTGGCTGTTCAGTTGGGTGCCAAAGAAGAAACCTTGTACGGCTTGAGCGGGGTGGGGGATCTGATGCTGACTTCCTACAGTCGGGCGAGCCGAAACCGAAGGGTGGGGGAGCGGTTGGGGGCGGGGGACAAGTTGGAGAGGGTTTTGGCCGCCTTGGAGGGGGTTTGTGAAGGGGTCCCCACGACGGAAGCCCTGCACAGGATTGAGGCAAAGAGAAACGTGGAGGCTCCGGTCGCGGATCAGCTTTATGCAGTGCTTTTTCAGGGCAAAACACCGAAGGCGGCCCTGCAGGCGTTGTTGGAAAGGGACCCCAAGGCGGAGATGGTTTAGGCAGATTCCGATTCGACGGAGGCCCCAGAAGAGGGAATATTACTCCTCTTCATGAAGGTTGGAAAATGGCTACACACCCGGTTCCGGGTCCAGGATCTTGAAAAAAACCTCCATTTTTATAAGGAGGTTTTGGGGCTGAAGGAGTTATCCAAAAGCACCTCCCCAAGGGGTAGCACCCTTGTTTTTCTCCAGTCCGAAGCCGGCGGAGAGATGTTGGAACTCTGTCACTATCCCGCGTCTGGACCGGTAAAATGTCCGGCGGATCTGGTCCACCTGGCTTTTGAGGTGGAGGATCTGGAAGCCTTCGGAAAGCACGCTTCGGCCTTGGGCTACCCCTGGACCGACGGTCCCACCACCACCTCAAAAGGAACACGCTTTGCTTTTGTGGACGCCCCGGAGGGCTACGAGGTGGAGATCATCGAAAAAGGAAGGAAATAACATGACCAGCCGGCCTCTCCTTATCGCCCCGTCCGTGCTGGCCGCCGACCTTGGTCGGATTGACGAGGAGGCCGAGCGAATCAAGGCCAGCGGTGCGGAGTGGGTTCATATCGACGTGATGGACGGGCATTTCGTTCCCAACATCTCCTTCGGCACAAATATGGTGCGCACCCTCCGGAAAGTGATGGGGGATGTCACCCTCGATGTGCACCTGATGATCGAGCAGCCGGACCGGTACGCGCGGGACTTTGTGGAAGCGGGGGCGGACTGCCTAAACGTCCATCTGGAGGCCCGGCACACGGTTTCCCGGACACTGGATCAGATCCGCGAAATGGGCTGCCGGGTGGGGCTGGCCATCAATCCGCCGACCTTGTTGAAGCACGCCGTTCCCCTGTTGCCCAAAATCCAGCAACTCCTGCTGATGACGGTCAACCCGGGATTTGGGGGGCAGGCCTTCCTCTCTGAAGTGTTGCCCAAGATTCGGGAGGCCCGGGAAATCATCCTGCGCCAAAATTACGACGTGGATATCACCGTGGACGGGGGGATCAGCGAGGACACGGCCCGTTCGTGTGTGGGCGCAGGCGCCAACATTCTGGTGGCAGGAACGGCGCTTTTTCGCCAACCGGATCTAACCCAAGCGGTGGCGAACTTAAGGAGTTCCGCCCAATCCGCCACTGTCTCGGGCTAGGCCGGGTTCATTCCCCCCATGGATCCCAAGTTCATCCGCAACTTCTGCATCATTGCCCACGTTGACCACGGGAAGACGACGCTTTCGGACCGGCTCCTGCAAGTGACCGGGGCCATCGCCGAGCGGGATATGCAGGCCCAGTTACTTGACTCCATGGATCTTGAGCGGGAACGCGGCATCACGATCAAGGCCCACCCTGTCACCCTCAACTACACGGCCAAGGACGGCCAAAAGTATCGTCTAAACCTCATCGACACCCCGGGACACGTGGATTTTGCTTACGAAGTTTCGCGATCCCTGGCTGCCTGTGAAGGAGCGCTCCTGGTCGTGGATGCCGCCCAGGGTGTCGAAGCCCAGACCGTGGCCAACGTTCACTTGGCCAACAAGGAAGGCCTGACCCTGATCCCGGTAATCAACAAAATCGATCTTCCATCCTCGGACATTCCCGGAGTGAAGCGGCAACTGGAGGAAATCCTGGCCATTCCGGCCGAGGAGGCGATTTTGGTCAGCGCCAAAACGGGGCAGGGGATTGGAGAGGTGCTGGAGGCGATTGTTCACCGCTTGCCCATGCCCAAGGGAACCGACGGCGAAGAGTTGAAGGCACTGGTCTTCGACAGCGTCTTTGACACATTTCGCGGGGTTATCGCCTACGTTCGGGTGATCTCCGGGGAAATTTCCCCGGGCACACCGATTCAGTTGATGCAGAGCGGACGAAAATACGAAACCAAAGAGGTGGGGACCTTCACGCCGAAGCTTACCCCGGGAAAGCGTCTGGGTCCGGGGGATACCGGGTATCTGGTCGCCAATCTCAAGACCACCGCGGAAATCGATATCGGGGACACGATCACCCATGCCTTGAAGCCGGCCAAGGAGGCTCTGGCGGGGTTTCGCAAGGTGCAACCGATGGTGTTTTCGGGGATTTACCCCATCAATTCGGCCGATTTTGAAAAACTCAAGCTGGCTCTGGGGAAACTGCAGATCAACGATTCGGCCCTGGTGTACACCCCGGAAAGCTCACCGGCCCTCGGCTTCGGCTTCCGATGTGGATTTTTGGGGCTCCTGCACATGGAAATCGTTCAGGAGCGGTTGGCGCGGGAATTCGACATGGAGGTGATCTCCACTTATCCGAGCGTCATCTATGAGGTACACCTGACGAACGGCAAGGTTCTGAACGTGGAGAACCCGGTCCAGATGCCCGACCCCAGCATCATCGAGGAGATCCGGGAGCCGATGGTGACGGTCTTCCTCCTTTGCCCTAACGAAAATATTGGGGACTTGGTGGCGATGGTGAGGGAGAAGAGGGGGGACGTGCAGAAGACTGAGTCGCTCGATGCCAAGCGGGTGATGTTGACGACCGAAATTCCCCTCAATGAGATCCTGGTGGATTTCAGTGACCGTATTAAATCAATCACCCGGGGCTACGGCTCGATGGACTACGAGCACGGCCCTTATCGCGCCAACGACCTAGTGAAGCTGGAGATCCTGGTAAACGGCGAGCCCATGGATGCCTTTTCCTGCATCGTGCACCGCGACAAGGCCGCCTCGCGGGGGAGGGTCCTGACGGCAAAGCTGAAAGAGGTGATCCCGCCTCAGTTGTTCAAGGTGGCCCTGCAGGCGGCTATTGGCGGCAAGGTGGTGGCCCGGGAGGACGTAAAGAGTTTTGGTAAAAATGTGACAGCCAAGTGCTACGGCGGTGATATCACCCGCAAGCGGAAGTTGCTGGAGAAGCAGAAAGAGGGGAAAAAGAGGATGAAGCAGTTCGGCAAGGTGGACATCCCGCAGGAAGCCTTCCTGCAGGTACTGAAGGCTTTTGGAGATTAGAATGCTGTTTTTCGGACAAGCGCGGGCTGAGCGGAAGCATCTCAGGGCGATTGAACATTTTCTGGGGAAACGAATCCGGTACGGGCGGGATATTTTGCCAGAAAAGACCCTGAGTCGCCTGGGGGAGGCCCGTCAGATGGCCAGAGAGGCCTTGCGTTGGACCGTGGCCGGGGAGAGGAGAGGGGAGTCTCTGAAAAAGCTGGAGGCCCAGTACGGGGATCTGCTGCGAACTGACAAACACCACGGACGCCGGGAAAACGCGGAAGTCGCGCTGGTTGCCATCGCCCTGGCCCTTGGGGTTAGGGCATATTTTCTCCAGCCTTTCAAAATTCCCACGCATTCCATGCGGCCCACGCTTTTGGGAATTCTCAATGAGCCGGAGAGTCGCCCGCCGCCGTCCTGGCCCGTCCGGATTTTTGACCTGGTCTGGCACGGACAGGGTTGGCACCGCGCGGTGGCGCCCAAAGACGCGACCATCGCGTCGGTCCGCGAAGGAAAACTTTTCGGGGTGCTTCCATGGACGACCACCGAAATCGTGGCGGATGGATGGACGGAGAGTGTTTGGACCGGACTACAACAGGCGCGGGAAGGCGGAATGAAAGTGAGGGCCGGCGACCGGGTCCAAGCCGGCGAGGTGCTGGCAAATTTCAGTTCGGCCAGCGGGGACCATCTGTTTGTGAACAAGGTGATTTATCAGGTCCGCAAACCGCTCAGGGGTGAGACATTCGTCTTTACGACCGATGGAATTGAAGGAATCGAATCCGGGCTGCGTCTCCGCGGGATTGAGGGATCCCAATATTACATCAAACGTTGTGTGGCGGTGGGCGGAGATCGACTTCAGGTCAGGCCGCCGCAGTTATGGATCAACGGTCAGCCAGCCCAGGATTGGGCCTGTCAGCGTGTCGCGGCCCAGAAAGACGGGTATCCAGGATACACCCTTGGGCCGACCTTTTTGACCAGCCCGGAGGATTCCTATCAGGTACCGCACAAGGATTATTGGGCTATGGGTGACAATAGCCCGAACAGCTTTGACAGTCGCGGTTGGGGTGCGGTTCCTGCCCGGAATTTGGTTGGTAAAGGAGCTTTTGTTTACTGGCCATTCTCCAAGCGGTGGGGCTTGATCCACTAAACGTTTTTAGGCTGGAACTGGAAGCCAGGATGGGGAGATCGACCATTGTCATTAGGCAATCCTTGAGAGTTTAAAGCCCGATGCTGGGCTCAATTTGTCGCACAATAAATATTGTATTAAATAGGCTTTTTCGGTCTCATTTGGGCCAGAATCTTGCCCAATTGAGTCTTTAAATTACCTACTGCCCTGGCCCGATGACTGATCCGGTGTTTCGTTTGGTCCGGTAGCTGTCCAAAAGTCCTCGAAAAGCCTTTTGGCTGGAAAATAGGGTCGTATCCAAAGCCTCTTGTCCCCGCTTCTTGTGTGGTGATCTGGCCCCAAACCCGTCCAGAAACTGACCCTAAAACAGCACCGTTTTGAGAGACCACAAGGCAGGCCTCGAAATAGGCCTGCCGGGCGTGTCCCGATCTGGTCTTGAGCAGCCTCAAAAGCTTGGTCCGGTTCGCCAGATCAGTCGCTTGGGGGCCAGCAAAACGGGCCGAATAGACCCCTGGCCGGCCCCCCAAGGACGGGACGACAAGGCCGCTGTCGTCAGCCAGGATGGGCCGGTCGCGAAGGACCCGGCTCAGCGCACGGGCCTTGATCCTGGCATTGGCGGCAAAGGTTTTTCCGGTTTCCTTGATTTCCGGGAATTCAGGCAGGCCATGGAGATCTCGGACACGGCAAAGCCCCCGTAGAAGCCTTGAAAACTCCCGGGTTTTGCCGCGATTGCGGGTGGCAATCCAAAGGACGGGTTTACGAGCCGAGGTTCGACTTGGCATGGGCGTTGGCGTTTACTATCGCGCCTTCGAGACAATGCCAACCCGCGCCCCATACCCCTTCGCCGAAATTGAGCCCCGCTGGCAAGCCGTATGGGCCAAGGAACGCTGTTTTCGGGCGGCCCAGCCGGGTGAACCCGGCTCAGAAAGGCCCAAATCCTACATTCTGGACATGTTCCCCTACCCCTCGGCTGCGGGTCTGCATGTGGGACATCTGGAGGGGTACACCGCCACCGACATCGTGGCCCGGTACCGGCGGATGCGCGGGATGAACGTCCTGCATCCCATGGGGTGGGACGCCTTTGGACTGCCAGCTGAACAGCACGCGGTCCAGACCGGCACACACCCACGTGTGACCACGGCCAAAAACATCGACAATTTCCGGCGCCAGATCCAGGCGATGGGCTTCAGTTACGATTGGGAGCGGGAGATCGACACCACGGATCCGAAGTATTTCCGGTGGACCCAGTGGATTTTTCTCAAGCTCTACGAAAAGGATCTGGCCTATGTGGCGGAGGCGCCGGTCTGGTACTGCCCGGCCCTGGGCACCGTGCTGGCCAATGAGGAGGTGCTGACGACTCCCGAGGGCCCCCGTTCGGAGCGTGGTAGTCATCCTGTGGAGCGGCGACCCATGCGGCAGTGGATGCTCAAAATCACCGCGTATGCGGAGCGATTGCTGAAGGATTTGGACCTTTTGGAGTGGCCGGAATCATTGAAGGAGATGCAGCGGAACTGGATCGGCAAAAGCGAAGGCGCTGAGGTGGTTTTTGCCGTGGACGGCTCTGAAAGGAAAATCCCGGTCTACACGACGCGCCCCGACACCCTCTTTGGCGCCACCTATGTGGTCCTGGCTCCGGAGCACCCGCTGGTTCCCGTCCTGGTCGCCCCTGCCCAAAAAGCGGCGGTGGAGAAGTATCGGCAGGAGAGCTCGGCCAAGAGCGACCTGGAGCGGACAGAACTGGCGAAGAAAAAGACCGGGGTTTCCCTGGGTGTCAGCGTGGTGAATCCGGTCAACGGGGAAAAAATTCCGGTCTGGGTGGCTGACTATGTGTTGGCCTCCTACGGAACCGGGGCGGTCATGGCGGTGCCGGCCCACGACCAAAGGGATTTTGAATTCGCCCAGAGCCACCACCTCCCGATCCGCAAGGTCATTCGGCCGGAATCCGGTCCCGACCAGGAGTGCTTCACGGAAGACGGCGTGAATTTCCATTCCGGCTTCCTGGACGGCCTTCGGACGCCCCAGGCCAAGTCGGCGATGGCCGACTGGCTGGAAAAACACGGGCATGGCAAACGCCAGGTCCGCTACAAGTTACGGGATTGGCTGTTTTCCCGACAACGTTACTGGGGGGAACCCTTTCCCATCGTCTGGAAGGGGGAGCAGCACACGCCTCTTTCGGAAAAAGACCTCCCCCTCACCTTGCCCGAGCTGGCGGATTTCCAGCCCACGGCTTCCGGCGAACCTCCCTTAGGCAAGGCCGAGGCATGGAAAAAACTGCCCGACGGCCGGACACGCGAATTAAACACCATGCCGCAGTGGGCCGGCTCCTGCTGGTATTACCTTCGTTTTTGCGACCCAAGGAACGATCAGCGGCCGTGGAGCGAGGCAGCGGAAAAGTACTGGATGTCCGGTGGGGGGGTGGATCTGTATGTGGGGGGAGCTGAGCATGCGGTCTTGCACCTCTTATACGCCCGTTTCTGGCACAAGGTGCTTTACGACCTGAAGCTGGTGTCCCATCCCGAGCCATTCCGGAAGCTCGTGAATCAGGGGATTATTCTGGGGGAGGATAATCGCAAAATGTCGAAGTCGATCGGCAACGTGGTGAATCCCGACGAAGTGATCCGCGAGCACGGGGCGGACGCCCTGCGGGTGTTTGAAATGTTTTTGGGGCCTCTCGAGCAGATGAAACCATGGAGCTCCCAAGGCATGGAAGGTTCCGTCCGGTTTTTGGCCCGGACGTGGAGACTGATCTGCGAAGAGACGGAGTCAGGCGACTGGATCCCCTCCCCATCCCTGGTCGAGGAAAAGCCGGGTCCAGAGACCGTGCGTGCCTTGGCCAAAGCGACGGCGAAAGTCACGGAGGACCTGGAGAAACTGCAATTCAACACGGCCATCTCGGCGCTTATGGTGCTGGTCAATCACCTGACTGGCCTGGAAAAGCGGCCCAAGACGGCAGTGCTGCAGTTGGCAAGATTGCTGGCGCCCTTTGCCCCTCATCTTGCGGAGGAGGTCCATGCCAGATTGGGTGGGGTAGGCCTGATCAGTTTGGCGACTTGGCCGACCTATCGGCCAGAAGACCTTGAGGAGGACTCAGTCGAACTGGCCGTCCAGGTCAACAGCAGGCTGCGGGGGCGAATCACGGTGCCCAGCAAGGCATCCAGGGAAGAAATTGAAGACCAAGTTCGTCGGCACCCCGATTTTTCAACCTGGTGCGGCGGGAAAGCCGTCCAAAAAACGATTGTGGTGCCCGGCAGGATCGTAAATCTGATTCTAGGATGAAGGTTCTTGGATTAAGACGCCGGGAGCGAAAAATTCTCCTAGGAATCGGTCTATTGGTAATTGCGATTTCGCTGGTAAAATTCCTTACCCACCTTGAGTGACCCATGGACTTTTCGCCACCTATCCGTCATAATTCATGCATGGGCCATCTCACGATGGATCAAGCAATCGCCAAGCTCCGGGAGGGTAATCCGAGATTCGCCCCGGCAGCATATCATTTTATCCGCCGCTCCCTTGATCACTCTCTCCGAAAATTTAAGCGGATGGATTCCGACAGCCCTGCGCACGTGAGTGGCAAGGAGTTGCTGGAGGGATTCCGGGATCTGGCGCTCTCGGAATACGGTCCCCTGGCCAAAACCGTTCTCGAGGATTGGGGCATCACCCGCTGCTCCGAAGTTGGGGAAATTGTCTTTCAGCTGGTGAGTCTTGGGGTGCTGGGCAAAAACGAGAACGACCGGATCGACGACTTTGAGGAACTCTGGTCTTTTGCCGAAGCTTTCGAACTCCCTTTCCAGCCTCATCCATCCCAAACGCTCGTCAAAAAGGCTGCCGGGCGGGCCCGCTCCCCTGCCCCTACCAAGGGGAACCGGAAGCGATCCAACCAGCCGACGGCTCCCTCCGAAGCCGAGTAGCCACCAGGGATTCCGCCATGGCCGAGATCCAAAAAACCAACCCGGCGGCCAGCACGGAAACAACGCGGAAGTTTGTCCAATTCATCATGGTTCAGGCTCAGAACATTCTTTACGTTCTGGGCCGGATTCCCACGCCTGAGGGAGAGCGCCTCCCTCCCAACCTCCAGGCTGCCAAGATGATGATCGACCATCTCGATCTGATCGCCCTCAAGACCCAGGGGAATCTTAATTCCCAGGAGGAAAAAATCCTCAAAGAAGCCCTGCAGCAGGTGCAGTTGGCCTTTGTTGAGGCCAGCGGCGGCACCCCGCCCTCCATGATGCCCGACCGCGGGCCCCAGATGGAAATGCCGGATCTGGAGGAGGAAGACCTGGAGCCGGAGTCTGCCGGAGCGCAGGAAACCCCTACCGCCAGCCCCGCTCCCTCCCCCGCCAGCAAAAAAGACCTCGACGAGGACAAAAAAAAGTTTTTTAAAAGCTACGGTTAAAGCGGTGTTTACCGCCCGGGAGGCGCGCCAAAAATCGATTTTAAAACCTGGCCGGCAGCTCCAGCCGGGGTACTGGGGTCGGTGTTTCCCGTAGCCTTCTGCAGAATGTCGATTCCCGTTCGCACGGCTGTCCGGGTCAGGGCGGCGGTCAATTTGGCCTGCAGATCATTTTGCGGGCGCTCCAAGGTACCCGAGAGGTTGACTGTTTCGTAGGCATATCCTCCCTCCGCCCTTCGGAAACATTCGCCCCCCGTGAGTGCGTTGACTTTGGAGCCCAGCCCCTGTTCGAGGCCCAACAGAATTTGCCCGCTGAGGCTGCTACCTTGCACGCGAATCTGTCCATTCACCCGCAGGAGACCAGGCGCCTCGGCAACGATGCGGTTGACGTTGTAGAGCCCGGGCTGCATCGACCACTGGGCCTGGGCCGTGGTCAAGGGTGCGCCTTTTTGGAGCCGGGTATCCCCGGTCAGAACCCCCAGGAGGCTCAGGATGGTCTGAGAATCCCGGCCAGGCTCCAGCCGGGCTCCCACCAGGCGAACCTGGCCCTGTCCCACCGGCCCCCCGGGTCGCAATTCCTGCAGGACGAAGTCCCCCGACATTCGCGCGGGAATTTCGAAAAGTCCCACGCCGATTTTCCCCCCGGGAATGGACCAGTTTTCCCAAGTAACCTTGGCTTGGGCCCGTGGCGAGGAACCCGCTGTATATTCACCCGAAAGGCGTAAGGACCCACCTTGGGGCGAGCTGACCTGCAGTGAGTTCAGAAAAAGGGTCGGAGGCGTGTAATGGCCTTCGGCAGCCTGCAGCTGGAGCGGGCCCAGCCAGGTCAGTGGATTAAGAATTTCCCCTCCCCGCAACTGGAAATCCGTCCGTGTCTTGGTGGGCTGAGCGGAGATCCGGATTCCCTTTCCCCCCCATCCGGATGTGGCGACACCAGGATCCACCCGCAAGGATCCGATCTCGACCGAACCCACCTGAACCTCACGGAACAGATCAGGGGAGCCCGTGGCAGTCGCGGGAGATGTGGTGGACTCTGGTGACAACGCCACACCTGGTCGGGCACCGGGAAGGAGGCGCAGGCTCTCCACGGAAATTTCCGGAAAACGGAGGATGCGGTCCAAAAGAAGGCGTGGAGAGATTCCGGTCCGGATGTTCTCCAATTCCCATCGCCAAACCCCCGGGGCATCCGGCCGACTGGAAAAACCTGCGGAGGAAATGGAAAAGGAAGACCATTGTAGGGGTTGAAGATCCCCTTCTGTCCGCAAAAGCGAAGAAAGCTGACGGGAGGCGAGTCTTCGAAAATCGTCTCCCCCCAGCCACTTCTGGATCCATCCCGGAAGCATGAGAAGGCTGAGCCCAGACACAGCGGCCAGAAGAGCAACCGCCACGGCTCCCCAAAGAAAGAAACGCCCAATACGGGAACGACCGGCCATTCCCAAATCTACCTGCCGGAGGACTGAAAATCATCAGGAATTTCCACAACTTTCGGTGGAAAAAATCGAAAGATATGCTTGGTTACCATAATGAAACGGTTGGGGCGGTTCTTGTGGCCATTGCTTTTCGCCAGCCCACTCATGGCGGTGGAAAAGGGCACGGCAAATTTTTACCAAAGCGCGCCGCAGGAATATCTGGGTAAGGAGATACGTTTACGGGTGGCGGCCGTAACCCCTGTTCCCGATCTTACGGCGGCTGATCAAGGCTTTGTCTGGATGGAGGCCGTCACCGGCAGGCCAGCCAAGGAAGAGGGTCGTATCCTTCTCCGAGTCCCGGAGGCCGACTCCGCCAAACTGGCAAAATCCATGAATCTTCCGTCCTCTTCCGGCCGGTGGCTGGAAGGCAGGTTTTCCGGACATGACTCCGGGGCCGTACTAGCCACAAAGATCAAGGAAAGGGCCCCTTTTTATATTCAGGTCTCTTCTGCGGCATCCCCAAAGGATGCTCCGGAGGATATGGAAACCGCCTCTGGTTCCTTTGTGCTCTCACCCAAACCCAAGGAATCCCAAAAGCCGCAGATTCCGGCGACAGCTCCAAGTCCTGTTACCAAGATTGCTGCCCCTGCACCCAAGGATCCGGAAGGACCCAAGGCGGTTTTGATCCGCAGCAAAACCGCTGAACCCCTGCAGCTGCGCACCGCCAAGTCCGTGAAGATGGAGGCCGACTTTTGTGAAATCATCGACCAGAACGGCAAGCTCGCTTTGGTGGGGAAACCGCTGGTGGTCGCCATTCTTCCCCTACCCAAAGACGGGTCGATTCCAACCCGGGAGGAGGCAGAAGCAGCTCTGCGACTTTATGCCGAAAAAACAAGGAACCTGCCGGAAGCGGGTGTTCTTTTGACGGGGGCGAAGGCCTCGTGGGAGAAATTTGCTGGTGCCACCGCGACGGTCACCGCCAGTTCGCCCTTGCCTGAACTTGAGGATGTGGAGACCGCTGCTGGAGTGGAAGAGCCTCCGACCGAATCCGGTTACCCTGACTGGTTTGTTTGGTCCGCGGTTCTTGCCGCCTTTTTTCTCGTAGCCCTTGGGTGGATATGGTCCCGCCCGCGTTCTACTCCCGCCTAGGGCGTCGCCGTTCATTTCCCGGGTTTTTCCGGGAGCCTTCCGGGCGGTCTTGTCTTCCCCTCCATATCCACCGCAACGGGGATCCCCCCAAAGGAAAGGCCTCCCTTACCCTGGCCCCGAGGTACCGCTCGTAATCCTTGTTCATGAGGGCGGGTTGGTTAACAAACCCGAGGATGGTTGGGACCGACCCCTCGATTTGCGTCGCATAATAGATTTTGAGTCGGCGACCGGATTTGGACGGAGGCGCCTTGCGCTCCATGGCATTGAAAAGGATCCGGTTCAGCTCCCCGGTCCCCATCTTCATGGAACGAGCCTTCACCATGGCAGCCACGGCCTGACCCAGTTGGTCTAGCCCGGTTCCGCGCACGGAACTCAGGAAAACCACCGGGACATCGGGTAAAAAGAAAAGGGCCTTCCGCAGGGCCTTTTCATACTCCACCTGAAAATTTTTTCCGCGAGTCTCCGCGCCTGCCTGCCGAACCAGGTCCCACTTGGTCACGACGACCACGCAGGGCCGTTGGGCTTTCTGCACCAGGCCGGCAACCTTCTTTTCCACAAGTCCCACCCCTTCCACTGCATCCACGGCTAAAAGAGCCAAGTGACAGCGGTCAATCGCATGGGCGGTTCGTCCCCCCATGATCTGTTCCAAGGGGTCATGGACCCTCCTCTTTTGACGAAGCCCGGCGGTGTCAATGAAGGTGACGGGTAGTCCCGAGATTTCCGCGTCCACATCCACGGCGTCCCGGGTCGTTCCAGCCAAAGGGTTCACCATGGTGCGTGCCTCCCCGATCCAGGCATTGATGAGGGAAGATTTTCCGGCGTTCGGACGACCGACAATGGCTAATCGGGTCCGCTCGGTCTTCACCGGGCTCTCCACGGGCCAAGTCGTGCCAATTTCCTCCAGCAAGATCTCGGTGCCCAATCCATGCTCCGCCGAGACACGGTAACCTTTCCCGAAACCCAGTTTCACAAATTCCCCTGATCTCCCCTCCTCGGCTCCGGGATCCATCTTGTTGATCACCAGCGAAACGGCCGCTCCAGCTCGCCGAAGCCTCTTGGCCACTTCGGTATCCAGCACCTGAAGACCTTCTCGGCCGTCCACCACGAGAAGAACCCGGGAAGCGGCCGCGATTGCCAGATCGGCCTCTCTTTCCACCGCCTCCTCTAGGCCGGAACCGTCCTCCAGTCCCAATCCCCCTGTGTCGATCAAGGTAAAGGGCCGGCCACGCCAATTGGCATCGGCCACCAGCCGATCCCGGGTCACGCCCGGACGGTCAAACACCAGGGCGATCTTTCTCCCGCATATCCGGTTGAAAAGAGCGCTTTTGCCAACATTGGGGCGGCCCACGATGGCCACCACCGGAACCTTGGGATCAACCCCGGCCGGCTTCGCCATAACTGCTCGCGTGCAGAAGTTTCCAGCCCCGGGTGAGATACACGACCATGGAGACCACGGTCATCAATCCGGCCAAGACCAAGAACACCTTGGCCAAGGGATGGGTCGGTAAGAGAAGTCCAAAAGCCACGACTGCGATTTGCAGAAAAGTGCAGACCTTCCCGGTCCAGTGGGGCCGGACAAAATGATAATTATGAAGGAGGGTTCCCACCAGGACGGTGCCGGCCACCAGAATCAAATCGCGGCTCACCACCAGAATTGGAAACCAGGTGGGCAGCTTCCCGAGGCCGTCCACGCCGACCCACCCCAGCAAGACAATCGCCGTGACCAGTAAGAGTTTGTCAGCGATCGGATCTAAAATCCGGCCCAACTGGCTTTTTTGGCCAAAATGCCGGGCGACCCAGCCGTCAATTCCATCTGAAATGGCCGCGACGGCAAAGATAATCACGGCCGCCCAGTACCAACCGGGGCCGGTGTAACCCTCGGCATGACTTTCATTGTGGTAAAGAATCGCCCAGACAAAAAACGGAACCAACAGAATCCGACAAAGGGTGATGCTGTTGGCCAACGTCATGCCACAGCCAGCCGACCCGCGGCCAACTCCTGCTTGGTGCGCTCCAATCGTGCTAAAACTCTATCCCTGCCCAAGGCGCTCATCAGACCAAACAGGGACGGCCCGACCGTCCGCCCCGAAACAGCCGCCCTGGCCAAGTGGATCACCTTGGCAGGCTTCGCGCCTGCCTCTTCGGCCACCTTTTTGCAGGCCCCTTCGACCGAGGTGTCATCCCAGGAGCCGGAAAGGGACCGCAGGGAAGCGACCAGGGCAGAGAGCCACTGACCCGCCTCCGGCGTGCTGAGCTGCTTTTTCCTGGCCTCGTCGCTGTATTCAAAAGTGTCCCCAAGATAAGGATCAAGCCACTCGGCCAATTCCCTGCCTGTTCGCACTTTTTCACGGATCAAGGGCAGGAGCCGCTTTAGCAATGCGGGGTCCATCTGCGCAATCCCGGGTCGCGTGCGAGCAAGATATTCGCCGGCAAAGTTCGTAAAATCATCATCTGAGAGGGAACGCCAATACTCCCCATTCATCCAGAAGAGCTTGTCGCCGTCGAAGCGGGCATTGCTCCGGTTGATGTTGGGCAGGTCGAAGCGTTGAATGAGATCCGTGATCGGCAGAATCTCCTGATTTTCCCCCGGCGACCAACCAAGAAGACAGAGGTAATTCCGGACCGCAGCCGGCAAATAGCCGGCCTCCTCATAAAAACCAAGGGCAGCCCCCTCATCCCGTTTGCTCATTTTCGATCCCCCCCGGTTCAGGATCAGCGGAATGTGGGCGAATTGCGGCGACGGGGCTCCGAGAGCCTCATAAAGGGCGATATGCTTATGGGTGTTGGTCAGGTGATCTTCCCCCCGGATCACGTGGGTGATCCCCATCTCCAGATCGTCCACCACATTCACGAAGTGAAACACCGGACTTCCATCCTTTCTTTGGATCACCAGGTCCGGCTCCATCGTGCGGTCAAATGTCACCTCTCCGCAAACCAGGTCCTTCACCACCCCCGGGGTCTTGGGCATCTTAAATTTCAGGGCCCCGCCGTCTTCGTAGGTTTTGCCGGCGGCTTTCAGCTTTTCCAGGTAGTTTCGGTAAATCTCTCCGCGTTGGCTTTGGAAATAGGGTCCGCAGTCTCCCGATGTGCCCCCCTTCCCGTCCGGCCCCTCATCCCAGTCCAAACCCAGCCAGCGCATCCCCCGGAAAATCACCTCCACCGCCTCTTGGGTGTTGCGGGACTGATCGGTGTCCTCGATCCGGAGGATGAACTTGCCGCCGGTGTGACGGGCGTAAAGCCAGTTAAACAGGGCGGTTCGGGCGCCGCCGATATGAAGCATTCCGGTTGGGGATGGGGCGAAGCGGACTCGGACCTGACTCATGACTCCAGCATGCCTTTAAACCGAAAGATCTTCAATCTTGCCGCCCGAAGGCCGCAGGTTTTTCGGTCAGACAAATTCGAGAGGAATCCGGCCGTTGCTGGCCACCAAATGAATCTTCCCGGCCGGCTCGCCCGGACTCATCCGCACTTGCCCGCCTGCCTCCTCGACCAGTAAGGCGCCGGCGGCAACATCCCACAAACTCACCCCCTGCTCGATATAAGCGTCCAAGCGGCCCGAGGCCACATAAGCCAGATCCAAGGCGGCGGAACCCATCGCCCGAAGCTTGCGAACCTTCTCCCCATAGTGATGGTAAAGGTCCAGGCATTTCCGGATGGTGGTTTTTCCCTTGGAAAAGCCGAGGGCTAGGATGGCCTCCTTTAAGTCCGTTCGCTTGGCCACGTGAATGGATTGACCGTTGAGGGTGCTGCCTCCGCCAGCATGAGAGGCAAATAGCTCGTCCCGATTAGGGTCATAGATGACCCCGGCCAGGGTCCGGCCGTCGAGCCGACAGGCGATGGACACGGCGTAATGGGGAATTCCATAGAACAGATTGACCGTGCCATCGATCGGATCGACGACCCACTCGTATTGCCCAGCCCGAGCCATCTCACCCCCCTCCTCCCCCAGAAAGCCGTGCGCAGGATATGCCTTAAGTATGTCCTTGCGAATGTGCTCCTGAATCCGGCGATCCAGCTCCAGTTTAATGTCATGCTGCTCGGCCGAATCGACCCGCAGGACGCTTGTCTTGGCATCCCTCAGGCATTGGCCGGCGTTTCGAGCCACCCGTTCCGCGGTGGCACGGAGAGCCTCAGGAAGCTCTGCCACAATCAGGTTCCAGCTTGGGCAAAAAGCGGGGTTTCTTCGTCGCGCGTCAACTTGACCGACATCATTCGCGAGCAACCGGGTTCGGGCGCGGTCACACCGTAGAGAAGGTCGGCGGCCGACATGGTTCGCTTATTATGGGTGATCACCAGGAACTGGGATTTCTCCACAAAGCGCTCAATGATTTGCACAAAACGTACGGTGTTGGACTCGTCCAACGGCGCATCCATCTCGTCGAGAACACAGAAGGGGCTGGGCTTGACCGCGTAAATGGCCAGGAGAAGAGCCAACGCCGTCATTGTCTTTTCTCCTCCCGAAAGCAGCGAGATTACCTTGGGCTGCTTGCCGGGAGGTTGCGCCTCGATCTCGATGCCACCCTCCAACAGATCCTCGCCCTCCGTCAGCTTGATGGTGGCGCGGCCGCCGCCAAAAAGCTCCGCAAAGAGGTTGCCAAAATTGGCCTTCACCTTGTCAAAGGTCTCCTCAAAGAGGAGTCGGGTGGTCTGGTTGATCTTTTTGATCGCCTCCTCCAACTGGGCCTTGGCCGTGGTGAGATCCTGTTCCTCGGTTTCAAGGAACTTGAGGCGCTGCTCCAACTCCTCGTATTCCGAGATGGCCTCGGTGTTGACCGGGCCCATGTCCTCCACCTTTTCCCTAAGTTCTTTGGCCTCGGTTTCGAGCTTGATCCAATCCTCCTCGGTCTGCGGGGCGACTTCCCCCTCTGCCTTGGCGTCCATCAGTCCCGTGGCGTATTCCCGCTGCAACCGGTCGGCGAGGCTTTGCTTCTGGTGCTCCAATTCCGATCCCCGTAGCGCCAAGGTCGCCAAGGCATCCTTGGCTTTTTCACCTTCCTTCCGCCAGTGAGTGACCTCCTCCTCCTTTTGGGCAAGAACCTGGACTTCGTTATCCCGGGCCTGTTTTAGTCCGGAGGTGGAAGCCTCGATCTCCTGGGCGCGCTTCAGCGCTTCGCCCTCCGCGCGGGTCGCCGTCTCGGCCTCCGTCCGGGCCGCCTCCATCCGGGCGGTATCCATGGAAATTTCACCATTTCTCTTGGCCACAAGTTCCCGCAGTTCGGTCAGGCGGGCTTCGGTAGGGGTCAATTGGGCCGCACAGGAATCCTTGCGCTGCTGCCGGCCGGATTTTTCCACCCGACGCTCCGTCAGCAGTTCCTGGAGTTTGGTCTCCTCCTTTTCGGCGGAGCGGCGGGCCTCCTCAGCCTCGACCATCTCCGCCTCCATCCCCTGCTCCAGCGCCATCAGACGCTCGGACTCGGACAACTTTTCAGCCGCAATCTTTTGGTGGAGGACAATCTCCTGTTCCAAGCGAGAACCCTCCGCCTGACGTCGGCTGATTTCCGCCAGCAGGGCCTGATGCAGGGCCTCCCGCCGGTCGTGATCACGCCGAACCTCCTCGAGAGACTTCCGGGCAGACTCCTCGCCCTGCCGGGCTGACGCCAACTCCGCTTGCAGGCGCTCCACCTCTTGCCGCGCCGTGCTTGTCCTTTGCCCTGCCTCCGTAGCTGCCTGCTGTGCCCGGGCTAGCTTTTCCTTGGCGGACTCCACTTCGTTGCGACCCGGGCGGGAGCTCCGCACCTTGCCCCGCCTTTGCCATCCGCGACCACTAATCATCCGGCCATCCCGGCAGATCACCGTTGCCGTCGGGCGTTGGCGACTTAGCTCCTGGGCCTGCTCCCACGATTCGGCAATGCAGGTTCCGGCGAGCAGGTGCTGTAGGACTGTTTCCCAGCCTCCGGCGCTTTCAATGAAGTTGGCGGCCCCTTCCGGTGAAATTTCGTCGTGACCCCCAGCCGGTGTTTTTGAAATAAGAAATCCAGAAGGGCCATCCTCACCCGATTCCAGCGTTTGGGCCATGGCCTCCAGATCATCCACCATTACACCGTCGAGCAGGGGCCCCAGCGCCATGGCCACCGCGGTCTCGTATCCTTCGCGGATCCTGAGGGAGGGCCAAAGGGCATAAGCGCCGTTCCGGCCGGTGGCTGTCCAGGCCTTGAGGCAGGCCTCCGCATCCCCAGCCGCTCTTTCGCGCACCGCCTCAAGCTTGGATTCCGCCAAGGTGCGTTCCGCCTCGGCAGAAGACTTTTCCTTTTCCGCTCGGGATAGATTTTCCTCGGAGCTGCGCAGGCTGCCCTCCGCCTCACGCGTGCGGGCCTGTGCTTGGGGCAACCCCTCCTCTGCTTCCCGGAGCCTTCCGATGAGTGCTTCCAGCAAGGCCCGTTCCCTGGAAATTTCAGACTCTTTTTCTGACAGCTCCTGCCGGATCCGTTCAAGAATCTCGGCCCGCTGGCGGGTGGTTACCTCTTCGGCGGCAGCCCGGGCGCGGGCCGTGTCGGCTTCTCGTCGGGCGGATTCTCGACGTCCCCGCACCGACTCCACCTTCCCCGAGGCGGCTTCCCGGCGCCCACGGGCCTGGTTGGCCTGTTCCTGAACCTCGGCGCAGGCCTGTTCGGCCTTTTGGAACTCTGCGGTGACCGACTCCAGCTCCGCGCGAAGGCTACGAATCAGTTCCTCCTGGGCCGCCGTCTGCCGATCTGCCAGAGCAATCTCACCCCGGGCTCGCTCGATGGCAGCCCCCAGCTCCTCCGCCCGTTCCGTCTGCATCCGTGCTCGCTCAGCACAACGCACTTCCTCTGCCTTGGCTGAAACGACCTCTCTTTCCGCGTCTCGCCAGGCGCGATCGGCCTCCTCCAACCGGTTTCGCTGACTCCGGACAGCCTGCTCACAGGCAGCCTCGGTGGCATGGGCTTTCTCAAGGTCAGCTTTGGTCTTGGCCTGTAAATTGGAAAGCTCGTCGATTTTCAGCAGCAGCCGATCCCGCTCCCGCGCTGAAAGGGCGAGATCCATTTTCTTGAGCTTGTCGAAAATCTCCCGGTAACGACGGGCCTTTCCGGCCTGGCGCTGCAAAGACCCCATTTGGCGGCGAACTTCCCGCAGAATATCGGCCAACCGAAGCAGGTTTGCCTCCGTGCCTTCGAGTTTCCGCTCGGCCTCCCGCTTTTGCACCTTGAAGCGCATCACCCCGGCGGCTTCCTCGAAAATCGCGCGTCGGTCTTCTGGTCGCGAGGAGAGGATCTGGTCGATTTTCCCCTGCTCCATAATGGAGTAGGCGGCACGGCCGATTCCGGTGTCCAAAAAGAGGCGTTGGATGTCCTTCAGGCGACAGTTGGCCCCATTGATGGCGTATTCGCTCACCCCGTCGCGGAAGACCCGACGCGTGATTTGCACTTCGTGATAATCTGTTCCGAGAACTGTTTCGCAGTCGCTAAAAGTCAGGGAGACCTCCGCCATCCCGCTGGCGCGACGACCCGCCGCCCCGTGAAAGATAACGTCAGCCATTTCCTGCCCTCGCAACGCCTTGGCCGACTGTTCCCCCAACACCCAGCGGATAGAATCGAGAATGTTGCTTTTCCCTGTCCCATTAGGACCGACGATGGCGGTGATTCCTTCGTGGAATTCTAAAACCGTTTTGTCGCAGAAGGATTTGAATCCCTCCATCTCCAACCGCTTTAACTTCATCCTCACTAAGCCCTACCCCCGCCGTGACCACTGACAAGAAAATCCCATATCTTGTGTGAATATTTACTAAAAACTCTATGGGTTGATTATATACCTTCTTGCCACCTTCCCAAGCCGTGCCCCATAAGTGATTCGTGATGACGCCCAAGGACGCTAAGCCCGGCCAAAAGCGCACCGAGTCGGACTCGATGGGAAAGATCGAGGTGCCGTCAGATCGTTATTACGGCGCCCAAACTGAGCGCTCCCTGCATCACTTCGATATTTCCGATGATCGGATGCCGGCCCCGCTCATCCACTCGTTCGGACTTCTTAAAAAGGCCTGTGCCCTGGCCAACGCCGAACTCGGCCTCCTTGCGAAGGACAAGGCCGGTTGGATCACTCAAGCCGCTACCGAGGTGGCTGAGGGCAAGCTCGACGGTCATTTCCCCTTGCGCGTCTGGCAGACCGGGAGCGGCACGCAGACCAACATGAACGTCAACGAGGTGATTTCAAACCGGGCCATCGAGCTGGCCGGCGGTGTCCTTGGCTCCAAAAAACCCGTCCACCCCAACGACGACGTGAATATGTCCCAGTCGTCCAACGACACCTTCCCCACCGCCATGCACCTAGCGGCCGTGAACCAGCTACAAAAGGAGCTAATCCCGTCCGTCCAAAAACTGCGCGATGCATTGGCCAAGAAATCGGCCGAATTCAAAAACCTCATCAAGATTGGCCGGACCCATCTGATGGACGCCGTGCCCATGACCCTCGGCCAGGAGTTCTCCGGCTATGTGGCCCAACTGGATGCCGCCCTCGCCCGCGTCCAGGGATCTTTGCCGGAGTTATACGAACTGGCTCTTGGCGGCACGGCGGTGGGCACCGGACTCAATACCCACAAGGATTTCCCTTCCAAGGCTGCTGCCCACCTGGCGAAGCTGACGGGCCAACCTTTTGTCTCTGCAAAAAATAAGTTCTACGCACTCGCCACCCACGATCCTCTGGTGGCCGCCAGCGGCACGCTGCGCTCGCTTTCCGCTGCCCTCATGAAAATCGCCAACGACATCCGCTGGTTGGGATCCGGTCCTCGAGCCGGGTTGGCGGAGCTTCACCTGCCTGAAAACGAACCCGGCTCCTCCATCATGCCCGGCAAGGTCAATCCCACCCAATCGGAAGCCATGACCATGGTCTGCGCCCAGGTTCATGGAAACGACGCTGCCATCGGGCTGGCCGGCTCCCAGGGCAACTTTGAGCTCAACGTCTTTAAACCGGTCATCATCCACAACTTTCTGCACTCCGTGCGGCTCCTCGCCGATGCGTGTCGCTGTTTCCGGGAGTTTTGTGTCGAGGGTATTCAGGCCGATGCCACCAAGCTCAAGGACTACACGAACCGCTCCCTGATGCTGGTGACGGCTCTTTCCCCCAAGATCGGCTACGACAAGGCAGCCGAGGTGGCCAAAAAAGCTCACAAGGAAGACACCACGCTGAAAGAGGCCTGCCTCGCCCTTGGGTATCTCAAGGCCGACGAATTCGACAAACTGGTCCGGCCTGAGGACATGCTCGGGCCTAAGGCCTGATTGCAGCACTTTTTCCCGGCCTGGCATCCAGTTAGGCTATGAAATAAGGGTTCGTGCTTTTGCTTCGGCCTTCCGGCAGGATGCTTAATGCCTTTCCGCCAACTCGGCTTAGCTGACCCCGTCTTGCTGGCCGTTCGGGACGCGGGTTACACCGAACCCACCCCGATTCAGGTCGCCGCCATCCCGGTGGTTTTACAGCGCCAGGACCTCATGGGTATTGCCCAGACCGGGACTGGAAAAACCGCCGCTTTTGTCCTGCCCCTTCTCTCGTTAATCGCAGCCCATCGTCCGCAACACCGCGGTGTCCGGGCCTTGATCATGGTTCCCACCCGGGAGTTGGTGGTCCAGGTGGAGGAAAATATCCGGATTTACGCGCGACATCTCCCTTTACGGGTGGCCACTATTTTTGGCGGAGTCAGTGAAAGGCCTCAGATTAAAGCTCTTCAACACGGGGTCGATATCGTGGTGGCTACCCCCGGGCGACTCCTCGACATCATCCGCGGGCGGGAGGCCAGCCTTCGTGATCTTGAATTTCTGGTTTTGGATGAGGCCGATCGGATGTTGGACATGGGTTTTATCCATCCGATTCGGCAGATCGCCCGGCTTCTACCCCGGGAACGGCTTACGCTTCTCTTTTCCGCCACCCTTTCCCGGGAAATTGAGCAACTGAGTCGGGAATTCATGCATCACCCAAAGATGGTGGAGGTAGGCCGCCGCTCAAATCCGGCCGACACCGTCACCCAGTTTCTTTATGAGGTTTCGCACCACGCCAAAATCGCCTTACTTAGCCACCTCTTGAAAAACGATGAGCTTCGGACCGTCCTGGTTTTTTCCCGCACCAAGCATGGGGCCGACCGGATCGCCCGGCGCCTGGAAAAGGAGCGGATTCCTGTGGCGACCCTTCACGCCAATCGCTCCCAAAATCAGCGTCTGCGGGCGTTACAGGATTTTAAGTCTGGGCGGGTCCGGGTTTTGGTGGCCACCGATATCGCCGCCCGGGGGATCGATGTGGAAGGAATTTCCCACGTGATCAATTACGATTTTCCCCGGCACCCCGAGGATTACGTCCATCGGATCGGTCGCACAGGGCGCGCCCAGGCTGTGGGGGAGGCCATCAGCTTTTTGGCTCCGGACGACCACGCCCACCTGCGAACCTTGGAACGATTTCTTCGTCGCGGAATTCTTCGAAGAAAGATCGAGGGTTTTGCGGAACCCGCCAACACCGCAGCCCCACGGGATTCATCGGCACCTCCGCAAGCTCCTTACCGTCCCCGACGCGATACGATGCCATGGCGGCTGCGCAATCGCTGGCGGGGCCAAAATCGCAAGTCCCGCCATCCCTAAGCCTTGCCATCGCACTTGAGGGAATCATCCCGCTTTCCCGGGAAGGTGGGACATTTCGACATTCTGCAGAATGTCGAATTGACGCGGGCCGTTTATTATTCATTTGTATAACAGTGCTCGAAACCAACTCCCACCCCTTGCTTCCTGTTTTGGAGGAAATCCCCCATCACCCGGGAAGGACGTTTTTG
The DNA here is from genome assembly GCA_964623555.1 of uncultured Akkermansia sp. Lineage (GTDB taxonomy): Bacteria > Verrucomicrobiota > Verrucomicrobiia > Methylacidiphilales > Verrucolacustridaceae > Verrucolacustris. The sequence goes on from CAZURF010000003.1 coordinate 34,594, forward strand.
CACCGGGTGGATTCCGACCAATGGAAAGAGTTGGGACTTAAAAAAAACGATCGTCTCCTTCTGGAGTTCCGGCCTCTCAAAGATGGGGATGTCGCCCTAATCCTCCATCACGGCCAGGCCGTCCTCACCCGCTACCGTCACCTGCCCCAACCCACCTTCCTGCCTCCCTCTCCAGCCAAGCCCATCCCTCATGATGACGCTGTCCTACAGGGCGTGGTCACGTGCCTGGTTCGCTTGATGTGAACTCTCCCGCCCGATCGATCCTCCACCTCGATGCGGACGCATTTTACGCCTCAGTCGAGCAGGCGGCCGACTCCCGTCTCCGGGGCAAGGCCATCGCGGTGGGCGGAGCCTCCCGCGGGGTGATCGCCTCAGCCAGCTACGAAGCCCGCGCCCGCGGGGTCCGCACTGCCATGCCCACCTCCCGTGCCCGCCGCCTCTGTCCGGAACTCATCCTCGTGCCCGGCGACTTCGCCAAATACGAACGCTTCTCCCAACTGATGTTTTCCTACGCGTATGACCTGACCCCGGATGTGGAGATCTGCTCGATCGACGAGGGCTACTTCGACCTTTCCGGTCAGGCCAAAGGCCATCCCCGAGATTCTGCAGCCAAACTATCTGACGCCATTCGCGAATCCTTGAAGATCACCATCTCCCAGGGCCTGGCCGCCACCAAGTTCGCCTCCCAGGTCGCCTCCAAACTAAAAAAACCCAATGCCTACCTGGAGGTTGAGCCGGGAAAGGAGCGGGAGTTTCTTGCTCCCCTGCCCTCCCGTTGGCTGCCTGGCATTGGCACCCGGAGCGAACCCCTTTACCTGCAGGCCGGGCTCGCTCGCATTGAACAGGTGGCCGCATTGGACTTGGATGACCTGGAACTTTTGGCCGGCTCCTCTGCCTCCTCCCTCCAGCTTTTTGCCCAAGGAATCGATCCGCGTCCGGTGATTCCGGCTCCACCGGCCCCAAAATCCGTGGGAGAGCAGGAAACCTTTTCGACCGACACCATCGACGAGGATTTTGTCCTGGCCGTGCTACGCACCATGACAGACCGGCTTTGCCGCCGCCTCCGCGAGGATGGCCTGGCCGCTCGGACGGTCACCCTGCGGATTCGCTACAACGACATGGAGGAGGCCATGCGATCGGACTCCTTGGACGAACCCTCCCCCGTGGAGACTGACTTCTACCCGAAATTGGCGCCGTTGCTAAAAAAGGCATGGGAGCGCCGGGTCAGCCTTCGCCTCGTCGGTGCCCGCCTTTCCAATCTCCATGGCGCCCTGCCGGAGCCAGAACTACCGCTGGAGGGGTTGCCGGGTAAAACCCTCACGGAGCGGGTGCAACTGGCCGAGGCTTCCGATCTCATCCGTCGACGCTACGGAAAAGGTGCCATCCTCCGCGGACACGATCTTTGGCTGAAAAACAAGCCGGCGGGCTAAAACCTACCGGAAGATAAGCGCGGAAAACTTTTCTCCCGCCCAAGCCAGCAGCAGTCCGCCCGCGACGCTGGCGGAAATATAGGCCCAGGCCATGCCGGTTTCGCCCCGGCGGAACAGGTACATGGTTTCCATCCCAAACGCGGAAAAGGTGGTGAATCCACCCAAAAATCCCGTGATCAGGAAATAGCGCAAAGATACCCCCAACATCGTCCGGTTTTCCGCCCACCCATAAATCAATCCGATCAGGAGACACCCCAGCCAGTTCACCCCGATCGTGGCCCACGGAAACTTTGCCGCCGGATGGTGGTGGAGTACCCACGCCCCGGCCGCGAACCGCAGGAAGGCGCCCAGCCCGCCTCCCGCCATCACGGCCACCGCATGTTTCCAGAATTCAACTCCCATCCCGTGACTTTCCCCAAACCCGTCTCCCCACCCAACCCAAATCGTACTTGAGGCTTTACAGGCTTGGTTATTATACAAATGTATAACAACCCATGTTGCCTTACGCCCCGCTCAATCTCCGCTCCCACTACAGCTTCCATGATTCCCTTCTGCCTGTGGGTACCCTGATCTCGCGGGCGGTGGAACTGGGCCTACCGGCGGTCGGTCTGACCGATCCCAACCTTCACGGCTCGGTGGATTTCTTTGTCGCCGCCCGGGAGGCCGGGCTTCATCCCGTCCTCGGGGCCGAGGTCATTCCCGCGCCGGATCGCACGACTCCGGTGCCACGTCCTGTCCTGCTCTACGTCAAAGATCGCACCGGGTATGCCAATCTCTGCCGGATTCTTTCCGAACCCCGTCCTTCCCGCTTCTTCCTCCGTGATCACGCCGCCGGGTTGATCGCCGTCCCCTCCCCCGGTCGCCCACCCTGGGGTCGCAACCCCTTTTCCCCCACTCCCCTCTTTCTCCCCGAGATTCGCTATCTCCATCCCCGCGACAGCTCTGCCTACGAAATTCTTCAATCGATCCGCACCCTGACCCGGGCCGGCCAAGCGGATCCACGGAAACGCCGTGGGGATTTTTCGTTCCCTTCCGCAGCCGAGGCCTTGCGACGCTGTGGGGGCGACCCGGGGCCCCTGCGCGAAACCCTCCGCCTGGCGGAGCAGTGCTCTTTTTCCTTTGAACTGGGTGGTTTGCGCTTCCCCCGATTCTCCCCGCCGGACGCATCCACCTCGCCTGATTTCCTTCGCCGCCGGGTGACGGAGGGTGCCCGCTATCGTTATGGCGCCCACCCTTCCCTACATCGCCGCGTGCTTCGCCAACTGGCTGAGGAGTTAAGGATCATCAGCGAGGTCGGGTACGCCGACTACTTTCTCATGGTCTGGGATCTTTTGCAGGAGTGCCGGCAAAGGGGAATCGACTGGATCACCCGGGGATCCGCCGCCGACTCCCTGGTCTGCTACTGTCTGGGCATCTCGGGCGTCTGCCCCGTCCGGTTCGATCTCTACTTCCGCCGGTTTCTCAACCGGGACCGCATGGCCATGCACAAGCTGCCGGACATCGACATCGACTTTCCCCACGACCGCCGTGACGAGGTCATCGGGATCCTTTTCCGCCGCCACGGGCCCGACCACTGCGCGGTGGTCGGCGGTTTTTCGACCTATCAGGCCCGCTCCGCTCTCGCCGAGATCGCCAAGACGCTCGGCGTCTCGGAATTCCAGATTCGCCGCTTCACCGAGCACGTTCCCCGCGTCCGGGCCCGGGACCTCCCCGCCGCCTTGGCGGAGAGCCGCGAATGCGCCGACCTGCCGATTGGCGAAAACCCTTATGCCTTCGCCATGGACCTGGCCGGCCGTCTCGATGGCTTTCCCCGCCATCCCAAAATGCATCCCTGCGGAGTTGTTCTCTCCGGTCCACCGGTCACCCACCTCACCCCCGTTTTCCCCTCCGCCTCAGGCTGGCCCGCCACCCACCTCGACATGCACGCGATCGAGGCCCTTGGTCTGGTGAAAATGGACATCCTCGGCCAAGCCGGTCTTTCCGTTCTCCGCGACGCCTGTGCCTCCCTCCGTGACCGAGGACTCGGCGCCCGTTTCGGCGTCTCCGCCGAACCCCTCGCTCCCAGTCCGCTGGTCGGACCACCCCAGGCAGCCAACCGCCTTGATCTGGAACGGCTCGCCCCGTGGGACGATGCGGAAGTATGGAAGATGATTGGGTCCGGCGGGGCCCGCGGCGTCCACCATGTGGAAAGCCCGGCCATGACCACGTTGAACCGGATGTGTCGGACCCGAGATATTGACTGTCTCATCGCCATCGTCTCCGTGATCCGCCCTGGGGCCGCCAATGAGTTGAAAAAAGAGGATTTCGCCCGCCGCTATCAGGGACTGGCCCCCGTTCCCTGTGTGCACCCCTCCCTGGAACCTGTACTCCGCTCGACCTTTGGCCTGATCGCCTACGAGGAGCATGTGCTCCAAATCTGCGAGGCCTTCGCCGGCCTTGATGTCGGCCGGGCGGATGTCCTCCGCCGTAGCCTCATCAAGCAGGACCTCGCCACCGTGGAGCGTCTGGGCCAAGAGTTTACACGGGCCGCACGGGAAAAAGGCCGGACACCAGGGGAGACTGAAAAAGTCTGGAACCTGCTCCTTGGGTTTCAGGGATACGCCTTCTGCCGGGCCCATTCCACGGCTTACGGGGTCGAGGCGTACCAAGCGGCGGTTCTTAAGCGGTATTATCCGAAGGAGTTCCTCGCCGCCGTCCTTACCCACGGGAAAGGTTTTTACTCCCGGCTGGCCTACACCCTGGAGTGTCGGCGATTGGGAATCGAGATCCTGCCTCCGGATGTCAGGCACTCCGATTCCCACCGCTTCCTTCCCGAAGCCGCAGGAATCCGGGTGCCGCTTGCGGTGATTCGCGACGTGGGGGATGCCCTCCCCCGCCGCATCATACGGGAACGGGGCCTTCGTCCGTTTGGGTCGCTGATCGATTTCCTGGAGCGGATCCGCCCCGACGCGGAGGCGATGGGTTCCTTGCTCCGCGCGGGGGCTCTCGACGGATTTCATCCCTCCAGAACGCGCCTGTTTTGGGACTGGCGCCGTCATGGGCATCGCCATGAAAACCCGGCAGACGAGCTACCCTTCGGTTTCAATTCGAAAAACGGCCCACCGAACGACCTCGAGGAACCGGGATACGTCCAGAAACTGAGGGATGAAATGGAGCTACTGGGTTTCACGGCGTCCGGTCATCCGCTCGACCTTCATCCGGGGATTGATTGGGGCCGCTACGTCCCGATCTTGGAGCTGGAGAGCCATCCCCGCCGATGGATCCGAACCTGCGGCCTGATCGTGGCGGAGCGTTCCCACCGACAGACAGATGGGCGACTCATGAAGTTCCTCACCCTTGCCGACCGGACCGGAATGGTGGAAACGGAGCTGTTTGCCGATGCTTACCGGCGATGGGGTGCGGTCACCGCCCGACACCCCGTCGTGGCCGTCTCCGGCCGGGTCGAACCCTTCACCAATGGCAACGGCTTCACCCTGCGGGTGGAACAGGTCGAAAAACCCGTGGTTAGACTGGGTGGAAAAATGGGAATGAAGGACGATCCTTCGCTCGTTTCTTTGTCTTCATCGTAATCCTCATCGGTCCCCTGCCTCTCCCTTCACCGCTGTCCTTCCGTACCTCACCCCTGAAATCCAACTCCCGATCACCACGGTTGCACTGAGGATTAAGGTTCCCGCGTGCCCGCCCAGGGCCGAAAGGAATTTCCCGCCCTCCGATATTTCGGCGGCGACCAGAAAGAGGGTTTTACAGAACCAGACGGTTCCCAGCAGCGCCACGGACATCTCCAACAGACCGCGAAGACGCGCGCCGTACCGGTAAGTGCCGAGCCCGGGCAGGACGGTGGCGTTGAGCCCTAGGCAGTTTCGCGCCTTCTCGGCGTCAGCGAGAATCGGCGGTTCCGGGACGGAAGATGTGGTCATAGGCGGCCATGGTGGCCAGAAGCGTAAGCGGAACGGTGACGAACAAGCCGACCACCAGACAAAGAATGCCCAGCAAGTTCAGGAGACCGAGAACCACCAGCAACCCAAAGTAGCGCCAAAGATTGGCGCGCACCCCATGCCAGCTGGTCTTGAGCGCCTCCCAAAAGTCCATGGAGCTGCATGCCGCCAATGGGACGGCCATGGACCAAAGTACAATCAGGTAAAGCATGGCCAGAAATCCACCCAGCAATGGGAGGGCCATGGCCGCTGCCAGCGCCGGGCGCTCCATTACCTTCGCCCAATCCATGCCCTCAGATCCCGCCGCCAGGGCCACCGCGGGTATCACTCCCAGAAGAAAAGGGCCGAAGGCGAGCAGATTGGAGACGGTGGTAGCCAGGAAGCAGGGAAGAAATCTTTCCCGGATCGTGCCCGTAACATCCCCCGCCCCGGAAGCCGAGGCATGCAGGGCTTGGCGGCAGAAGTAATAAAGCCCGCCCAGAATCGGCCCGTTCAACAGGAAGGCGAGTACCAGGCCGGCGAGCGGGATATTGTTCATGAGAAGCTGCACCAGAAAAGTAAGGACAACCACTCCCGTGATCCTCCATGGGTCTTGCCGATAGGCGCGCCAGCCTGTGCCTAGGCAGGCCCCAATGTTGAGGTTGGGTTGGATGGAAAAACTCCTAGGTCCGGCAGCCCGGCCCAGAGGTGGGGGTGTGGAGGAGCTTGCCGGGAAAAATTCCTCACAGGTACCCAGTTCTCGCCAGACCGAGTCCCCTTCCCGCTTCACTTTGGTGCGCGCATCCGCCCGCCCTTCCCGGATCCAGCGCTCCACTTCCACGGGAGGCACCGGGCCGTAGGTCTTGCCGTCCCCTCCGATAATGGAATACATCCGGTCATCTTCGGAGAGCCGGCCCAGGTCTCAAGTTTCTTTTATTCCCAACTTATCCGATTGCACGATGCAGAACCGTTGGCGAGCCGCGTTCGCCGATTCATAAAAAAGCCATGTACCGCACTTTGGTCCTGCTTCTGGGCGCTTACGCCATCTCGGCCCAGGCTCAGGACGCGCAGCCCCTGGAAATCCCCTCCACGCCCTTCGACTTCGATAACTATCGGCGCACCCCGATGCAGGCCCGACAGACTTCCACCTCCTGGGCGAGTCGCAACAATTCAGACCTCCAGCGGGCCCTGATTTCGGGTGAAAAAGGGAAAACCCAGGAAATCTCCATCCGGGCCGCGGCTCTTTTTCAGAATCCGGCGGAAATTCCTGTGCGGACTGAACCCGAACCCGTCCCGACCCCCAATGAACTCACGGATGAGATCACCAGTCAGCAATTCGGAGAAACAAGCAAAGGACAGCGAAATCTTCTGGCCAGGGGTCGGGTGGCCAAGGACTTGGACCTTTCCTCCATGTCGGAGAGTGATTACGAGCTGTACGTTTCCAGCCTAAGACTTGGGCAGGAGCGGGAAAACGAACCTTCCGGCGAGGCACTGCTTCGCCCAATGCCGAGCTTGGTCAACTCCAAGACCGGTGGCCCCCCTCATGCTTATGCCGTCTCCCAGGCGGGGGTCGGGGCCCGGAGCGAGCCTCGGAACGACCAAAATCCCTTTGAGGACCTCATCCGGGCCTTACGCCTTGATCGCCCCGTGACCAAAGGGACCGATCCGTTGCCTTCCCCTTCTGCACGCCTGGCGGCCACCCCGTCGGCTCCTGTTCCCTTGACGGAGACGGTGCCAGCCACGACACCCGAAGCTTCCGGCACGCAAGAGTCCAACCCCTAACGGAAAAACCGCCTTGGTCGCTGGGCCAAAGGGGCAATAGTTACATCATGAGCAAAGCCCGCCTCTCTTTTTGGCAAATCTGGAACATGTCATTCGGCTTTCTGGGCATCCAGTTCGGCTGGGGCCTTCAAATGGCCAACATGTCCGCGATTTATAAGTACCTTGGCGCTGCCGATCATGAAATTGCCTGGCTCTGGATCGCGGCTCCGCTGACAGGTCTCCTCATCCAACCCATCGTCGGTCAGATGAGCGACCGTTGCTGGACTGGCTTGGGCCGGCGTCGGCCATTCATTTTAGTTGGAGCGATTCTTGCTTCTCTCTCCCTCATTTTGATGCCGAACTCTCCCACGCTCTGGATGGCAGCCGGTCTGTTGTGGGTTCTGGACGGATCCATCAATGCCAGCATGCAACCCTTTCGGGCCCTGGTCGCGGATAACACGCCGGAAGAACAAAATTCTCAGGGTTTTGCCATGCAGAGTCTTTTCATCGGCCTGGGGGGAACGGTTTCCTCTGCCCTGCCGTGGATGATGACAAACTGGTTTGGCGTTCCGGTCGAACAAGCGGGAGGAGGGCACATCCCTGCCTCCGTAAAACTTTCCTTCTACATCGGTGCCGCCGCCTTTCTCGCGGCGGTCGTCTACACTGTCCTGACCACCAAGGAATACCCCCCCTCAGACCGGGATCTGGCGGCCATCCGGGCCCGCAAGTTTGACTGGACCCTGGGACTTGGGGAAATCGCCGGCCTAGTTATGCGGATTCCCCGCCGGATGTGGGAATTGGGCTTGGTTCAGTTCTTTACCTGGATCGGCCTGTTTTGCATGTGGATTTACTTCTCTCCGGCGGTGGCGAAGCGCCTGTATCAGGCGACCCCGGATTCCCCTGAATTTGCGGTGGCGGTGGAGTGGGCCGGCTTCTGCTTTGCGGTCTATAACGCCGTCTGTTTTGGTTTCTCGTTTGCGCTAATTCACCTCACCAAGAAGTTCAGCGCCAAGCCCGTTCATGCCGTCTGTTTGCTGGCGGGGGCCATCGGTCTCACCTCCGTTTTGGTTGCCAACGACAAGTACGTCCTCCTGTTTTCCATGGTCGGGGTGGGCATCGCCTGGGCCAGCATCCTTTCCATGCCCTACGCCATGATCAGTTCAGCACTTCCCAAGGAGAACATGGGGGCCTACATGGGCATCTTTAATCTCTTCATTGTAATTCCGCAGGTGGTTGCCACCTTGGCGCTTGGGCCGGTGATGCAGTTTTTCCTGGCCGATGATCCGGTCCGGGCGGTGGCCGCTGGCGGGATTAGTTTTGGTATCGCCGCTGCTTTGACCCTTCTCGTGGTGGGGTACCGCCCTCCCCAGGGTGGCATCAGCACGATTGCCGGTGGGGGTGGTCATTAAGACCCCGCAGAAAAACCCGATTGGCCGCTTTCCTCCCCATGGCTAGGATTCAAATTCTTGGTGCGGTGGCTGAGTGGTCTAAAGCGACGGTTTGCTAAACCGTTGTACGGGTAA
>CAZURF010000004.1:0-42955 GCA_964623555.1 uncultured Akkermansia sp.
GCGGTTTCCTAAACCGCGGATCCCCGTTCGATTCGGGGTGGGACCAGGCCGCCGAGGTCCGAACCAAGTTGGGGCCGTGGCCCAGCTGGAAACTCAGAATTGGTTGAGGCGGTCGAGCAGGGCGCGGAGGCGGCCGAGGTTTTTCCGGTTGAAGGGGACGCAGAGGCGGGCAAGCGAGGCGAGTTCAGGCTCGTTGGCCTCCTCGGGATAAGGACTGCAGGTGGTGATGACGGTGTCCGGCTTAAGGATGTCAGTGAAGTCCTCATTCAACCGGACCAGGGCGCCCGCGGGAATCTGGCGCTGCAATCGAATGACCATCACTTCGCCCACGTAACGGTAGGAATGGAAGTTGTAGTAAAAGTTCACCACCTCGCGGCGGGCAAACTGGAGATCATCGGTGATCTTGAACAAGGTGAAATCCTCCTCGGAGATCAGGCCGTCGCCCAGCAGGTGTTCCCGCAGATACTTTTCGAACGTCCGCCAAAAGTTTCCGCGAGGGGCATCGACCATGATGAGGGGAATGATGTTGGACTTGCCGGTCTGCATGAGGGTGAAGGTCTCGAAGGCTTCGTCCATGGTGCCAAAGCCGCCGGGGAAGAGGGCGATGGCGTCGGAGTGCTTCACAAAGTTGAGCTTCCGGGTGAAAAAGTATTTGAAGGTGAAAAGCTTTGAGTCTCCCCGGATGGTCTCGTTGGGTTCCTGTTCGAAGGGGAGCTCGATGTTCAGGGCAAAGCCGTGTTCCCGGCCGGCCCCGGCCTGGGCGGCCCCCATGATGCCGTCCCCCCCGCCGGTGATGACCATGTAGCCGGCCTCCTGCATCAGTTTTCCAAAAAGGTTGGCGGCTTTCCAGGCGGAGGCGTTGGGGGAGGTCCGGGCCGAGCCGAAAACGGAGATTTTTTTGATGCCCTTGAAGGGGGCAAAAAGGCGGTTGGCATCCCGGATCTCCCTCATCACCCGCTTGAACTGCTTGAGGTCCCCCAAGTCCGTTCCGTCTGACCCCATTCCCAAGGCAATGGCGATCATGTCCTTAAAGATCTGCCGGTTCTGGGTGATCCCAGCCGCATTAATCAGCTCTTCAATGTTGGGGTCCAACGGGTTAGGCACTTTTTCCCGCTTTTCTATGACAGCCTTTTGCTTCACCTAGAAGAGTGTGGATGGGAGAATATGGTATGGCAACGCTTTTGGAGAATATATCCTCCCGGGTGGTGGTGGGGGACGGGGATGTGGGTGCCTACCTTTATGGCAAGGGGAGCCCACTCGGTAGGAGTTTTGAGGCACTTTGCCTGACTGAGCCGGACTTGATCCGGGAGGCTCACCGGGCCTATCTCGAAGCGGGGGCGGAGCTGATCGCCACCAACAGTTTTGCAGCCAACTTTTTTGCTCTCCAGAAGCATGGGCTTGAGGAAAAGGCCAATGAGATCAATTGGAAGGCGGCCAAACTGGCTTTGGGGGAGGCCAAGGACCATCAAGCCTGGGTGGCGGGCTGCATCGGCCCGAGCGGCCGGACAACGGCGGAGCGGAACGGTGCCGGGGCCATCCACATCGAGGATATTTTCCGAAAACAGGCCGGAGCCCTGATCGACGGCGGGGTGCAGGCAATCCTTTTGCAAGCCTTCACCGATCCGGAGGAGCTGGAGGTGGCCATCGGAGCGGTACGGGAGCTCCATCATCTGCCGGTCATCGCCATGCTGGCTTCGGGACGGGAAGGCACCCTGCCGGGAGGAAAAAGTTGGGAGGAGACGGCCCGGCGCCTGCGGCAGGCGGGAGCGGAAGTGGTCGGAGTGGCGCCGGCGTTCGGTCCGAGCGCATGCCCAACCCTTCTGCGCCGCCTGGCCAGCGGAGGAGAAAACCTGCTTGCCGCCTATCCGGACGCCGGCCAACCGGAATATTCCGAAGGACGTTATCTCTACTCCAACTACCCGGACTATTTTGCGGAACGGATGGCGGAACTGCCCGCCTTGGGGGTCAGCCTGCTGGGGGGTGGATCGGGCGTGAGTCCCGACCACATCCGTGCGCTTAAGAAAAAGGCCGCCACCCTAGTGTTGGCAAAAGCTCCGCGTGCCGGAGCGGAGCCGAAACGCGAGGAGATCCGGATTTCAGCCCCGGATCAGGGGAAGAAGAAGGCCGAGGAATCGATTTTGGACCGCTTGAAGAAAGAGCGGGTGGCGATTGTGGAGCTGGACAGCCCGCGGAGTCTGGACATGGGGCCGTTTCTGCAGGCGGCGGAGGAGCTGGTGAAAGCCGGGGCCACCGCGCTGACCTTGGCGGACAATTCGCTGGCCATCCTCAGGGTGGCCAACACGGCCGCGGCCACGCTGCTCCGGGAGCGGCTGGGCGTGACCAGTGTGATCCATCTGGCGTGCCGGGATAAAAACCTGATCGGCCTGCAAAGCGAACTCATGGGTTTGGCGACCTTGGGGCACCGGCATGTTCTGGCCCTCACGGGGGATCCGTCGAAGTTTGGGGATCATCCCGGGGCGACTTCGGTCTATGACGTCAACAGCCTTGGGTTGATCGATCTGATCCGGCAGTTGAACGAGGGCCGCAATTCGGCCGGGCGAGAGGTGGGGAAGGGGGCGGAGTTTGTGATCGGGGTGGCTTTCAACCCCAATTCGAAAAACTTCGACGCCCAAGTCAAAAAACTGGAGCGCAAAATCGAACGGGGAGCCCATTTTGTCATGACCCAGCCGGTCTATGAAAAGGCGATGATCCGGAAGATGAAGGAGGCGCTGGCGCCGCTGGGGATCCCCGTGCTGGTGGGGGTGATGCCGGTGATCAGCGCGCGGAATGCCGAGTTTCTCCACCACGAAGTCCCGGGGATCTCCATTCCCGACGAGGTGCGGGCCCACATCCGGTCGTTGCCGGAAGGGCCTGCCCAGGCGGAGTACGGACGGAAAGTGGCGGCGGAGCTGGCCCGTGAGGTGGCCCAGCATTTCCGCGGCATTTACCTGATCACGCCGATGGTGCGGTCGGGCATGACGGCCCCGATCGTGAAGGATTTTCTCCAAACCAAGTGAGCGAGATGGTCATCCAGGGGAGCCGGCCCCGCAACGTCGGGTGGCTTCGGGCGGCGGCCCTGCTGTATGGCGACTGGGGCACGAGCAAGGCCTACGTCATCGGGTTGGCGGTGTTGCTGGCCGGGTACGCAGCGCCCGTTTACCTGGTGGGTATTGTCGCCCTGACATTTTTGGTGGGTTGGAACTACATTCACGTCTGCCGACTCTTTCCCCACGGAGGCGGCGTGTATCACTCCGCGCACCTCCACAATTCCCGGTTGGCGGTGATCGGAGCGCTGTTGCTGTTGGCTGACTACATCGTGACTGCGTCGCTGAGTTGCTATGAAGCTTTCAACTATTTTGGAACGGGTGACTCCACCCGATGGGCCATTTTGGCGGTTTTTGCAGTTGGGGTGTTGAACTATTTCGGGCCAAGATTTTCCTCCGCTCTTGCGGTTTATCTGGCGGCTCCCACCGTCCTCTGCGTGCTGGTATTGGTCGGCTTCGGTATCGCCAAACAGCCCGAGCTCCAGTGGCACTGGCCGGAGGTTGGGTTCCTGCGCGGTTGGGAGCTTTTCGCCGGCATGGTGCTGGCGTTATCCGGCGTGGAGGCCATCGCCAACACCACCGGGGTCATGAAACTGGATCGTGGGTCCAGCCCGGAGCAGCCTTCGGTCCACCGGGCGGCCCGGAAAGCCATTGGGCTGGTGATGCTGGAGGTCTGTCTCGTCACCCTGGCTTTGGGCGTGCTGGCGGCGGGAATGCCGGCAGGAAGCTTTCTACATCCGGAGGCCTTTCTCCGGAGGATGGCGGAGCACTACGTGCATCCGGCTTTCGGCGTGGTCATGGGCTGGACGGTCGGCCTTCTCCTTCTTTCGGCCGTGAACACGGCCGTGGTGGCGATGGTGGCTTTGCTCTACAGCCTGGCCCAGGACGGGGAACTCCCGCCGGTCTTCAAGCAATTGAATGCCTACGGAGTACCCTGGGTTCCGTTGATTGTGGCGGTGGCTCTACCGATCTTGGTGCTGGATTTGGCGCCCGGCTTGGAGGCCCTGGCTTCCCTGTATGCTATTGGTGTGGTGGGGGCAATCACCCTGAACCTTTGGTCGACTTCCACCGCGAAAGGTCTGCCGTTATCGACGGGGCCAAAATTACTGATGCTGGGCACGGCCCTGTTGATGGCATGTATTTGGGTGACCATTGCCGCCACGAAAATGCATGCCTTGGTTTTCGTCGCCTTGATTTGCGGCATCGGACTTTTTATCCGTGAGACTTACCGCTCCAAATCCAAACGACTTATCCAAGTGCCGTCGACTTCATTGATTGAACCTCCGGCGCGGGTGCAGGAGGAGCCGGCTGGGATAGATGAGGGAACTGAGGAGACGGGAAGAATCCTGGTGGCTGCCCGTGGAATGACTGCGGCTGCCCGGTATGCGATGGAAGAGGCGAAACTACGGGGATCTCGCCTCTATTTTCTATGGGTACGTGAAGTTCAGGTGGCTACCGATGTCAGTGGCAAACTTGAGGATGACAGGGAGGCGAAACGGGTCCTGGGCGAGGCTCGAGAAGCCGCCGCGGAATCCAAAGTTTTGCTAACGCCGATCTATTGTGTTTCGAACAGGGCTTCCGACATGATCACGGAGCTGGCGGCCACATTGGGAGCGGACCTGGTGGTTTTGGGCGGATCCCGGAGGAAAGTTTTGGTGAATCTATTACGGGGAGACACGGTTCAACAGGTTTCCCAGTCATTGCCGGAGGAGATTCGGTTGGTGGTTGTTGGTTAGGGTTAAGTCGAAGTTGAAGTCTTGATCCAGCGGGCATACGGGGCGGCGGCCCGACCGGCAAGGGTGACGAGTTCCGGGCACTTGTAGGGGTGCACGCGAGACCAGAGCTTTTCCAGATTGGCAGCCTTGCGGGTGGAGGTTTTGGCGAGGACAAGAAACTCCCGTGTCTTTTGCCGCTTTCCCTTCCAGACGTAGTGGGACTCGATTCCCGGCAAGATCTGGATGCAGGCTGCGGCCTTGGCGTCGAGGGCGGCGCGGGCCAGCCGAACGGCAAAGGATCTTGTGTTTACCGTGGTGAGCAGAATGGCGATTTGCACTTTTCGTTTACATCTATGTTTACAAAAGTGAGGCGGTTTAGGCCTTGAGGAAAAAGCCGCGTTGTTTCTCGGAGATGGGAAGGCCGAGGCGTTCCATGGCGGCGAGCAGATCCTCCCAAACCAGCCGTTTCAGAGAGATGTCCTGGTTGTGCAGAAGGTAGCTGGGATGGAAGGTCAGGCGGACCGGCACGCCGTCGAGTTCCCGCCAGCTCCCCCGCAATCGGCTGATGTTTGTTTTTTGCGGTCCGAAAAGACCTTCCACGGCGGTGGCGCCCAGGGCGACGATGACCTGCGGCGCGATCACGGCAACCTGGGCACGGAGGTAGGGCAGGCAGGCGTCCATTTCGGCGCGGGTGGGCTTGCGGTTGCCGCTGGATTTGGCCGGCATGTCCGGCCGGCACTTCAGGACGTTGGCGATGTAGACCTGTTCGCGGGTGAGTTCCATGGCGACGATCATCTTCGTGAGGAGTTGGCCGGCGCGGCCGACGAACGGCTCGCCCTTCTCGTCCTCGTCCGCCCCGGGAGCTTCCCCCACAAACATCAGTTTGGCTTCAGCGTTCCCGACGCCGAAGACCACCTGGGTCCGGGATTTGGCCAAGTGAGGACAAATGGTGCAGGCGGAGGTCTGCTTCTTGAGCTGCTCCAGCCTTTCGGCTTTGGAGCCACCGGTCAGTTGGATGGTGATGCCTGGTTTCGCGGCCGACGAAGCCGCAGGGGCGGCTTGGCCGGTTGCGGGTGATTTTGTTTCGCTCATCAACCCCCGGACAGGGGCGGGGCTGCGCAGGGTTTGGGTGGGCGCAGGCCCCTGCACCCCTCCGGGCAGGCGGCGGACCAGGCCGGAGGGAAGCCAGGCGTCTTTTTTGCCAGAGCGACGGAGAAGGTGAACGTAGCGGGCGGCCTGGGAGCGGAGTTCAGAGTCCATCGAGATAGGACTGGAATGCCGCAAAATCGTCCGGAGGGGGAGCCTCAAACGCAAGGTATTCACCGGTGCGTGGATGGGTGAAGGCGAGACGATGGGCGTGGAGAAGTTGGCGTTGGACCCGGGCGGCGCGGGTCAGGGCGTTGGTGCCGCCGTAGACGGGGTCCCCCGCGACCGGGCAGCCGGCGGCGGAGGCATGGACGCGGATCTGGTGGGTCCGCCCGGTCAGGAGTTTAAGTTCCAGCAGTGAGGCGCCGGGCCAGGAGCCCACCACTTTCCAATCCGTGCGGGAGGGACGGCCCTTGGTGCGGACGGCCATTTTTTGCCGGTGGACGGGATGGCGGCCGATCGGCCCCTCCCAGGATCCGACCTGGCCTTTGGGGCGGCCAAGAACGAAGGCCAGGTAGCTTTTTTGCGTTTCGCGGTCCTTGAACTGGCGACTGAGCTCCCGGTGGGCGGCATCGGTTTTGGCGGCGACGAGCAGGCCGGAGGTTTCCAGGTCGAGGCGGTGGACAATCCCGGGGCGATCGGGGCCGCCGCCGGGCGCCAGTCGTCCGGAGCAGTGATGGAGGAGGGCGGCGGCGAGGGAACCGGTGGGCCGGCCGGCCCCGGGATGAACGGCGATTCCGGGCGGTTTGTTCAAGACGATGACATCCGGATCCTCGTGCAGGATGTCGAGCGGGATGGGCTCGGCCTCCACATGACGGGGCGCGGCGGTCGGGATGTGAATGGTGACGGAGGAACCGGCGGGAAGCAGGTCGCGCATCTGGACCGGCCGGTCCCCGGCGACCACCCGCCCGGCCTTGATCCACTGCTGGATTTTGCTGCGTGATTCACCGCTGAGACGGGCAAGGACGAGATCGGCACGCTCGTGTGCGTCCGCCGGACCAATGGTCCCGCTCCAGATCCTTTCTTGGGTAGGAGCGGTTTTTCGGCGAGGTTGCTGGGGATGACGGGGCATGCCTATCTGATCCTGCCTTTTTTCTGCTCGCTGGTCTACGCGATCGGCGCGTTGTTTTTGAAGCGGTCCATGGAGCTGGGGCAATCCCCGCGGCTGGCTTTGGTGACCAGCAACCTGGGCTTGGCGGCTTTTTCCCTGCCCCTTTTGTTTTGGGCCGAAACGCCGCCGGCCGGTCTTCCCGTCTGGATTTGGTTGTCGGCCCCGGCCTGTTCCGTTCTTTTTTTTCTTGGGCAGATCGGAACCTTCCGGGCCCTCTCGGGCGGGGATGTTTCGGTGGCGACCCCCATTCTGGGGACCAAGGTCATCCTGACGGCGTTGATGGGGGCGGTTTTGCTTCCCGGGGGAGTTCCGCCGCGGTTGTGGGTTGGAGCCCTGTTGGGCACCGGCGGGATCGCCTTGGTGGGGTTGCAACCGGGAGTCCGCCGGGGCAAAGCCCTGCTTGCGGTGGGTTGGGGACTATTGGCCGCCGCTGTGTTTTCCCTGACCGATGTCCTGGTGGCCCGGGCCGCAGGACAACTGGGCTTTTGCCTGTTTGGCCCCTGCATGATGGTCGGCATGGCCATGTTGTCCGTGTTGGTGGTTTCCCCGTGGAATTGGGTCACCCTGGCCAGGGGAAAGGGGGTGGGCTGGATGGTTGGAGGCGCGGCCCTCCTCGGGTCGCAGGGAGCCTTTCTTTATGCGTCCATCGCCCTATCGGCGGATCCCGTGGGGGTGAACATTGTGTATGCGGTGCGGGGTCTTTGGACGGTGTTTCTGGTCGCTTGGATCGGGAAGTGGCTGGGCAACCGGGAGGCGGGTTTGCCGGGATCCGTGCTGTTTTTGCGGGGGCTCGGGGCTGCGTTGCTTTTGGGAGCGGTCTGGGTGGTGCTGGGATAGCGTTGGCGAATCCGAACCGTGTTGGGTAGAAAGGAGGGATGACGGCCGCGCTCTTCTCCTCCCAGATCGGCCTGGAGACTTCCGACCCTTTGCAGGTCGTCATTGTTCTGGTGGCGGGAATCCTTCTGCAGGTTTATGGCGCCAAACTTCTGGTGGGCGGAGGGGCCGGTTTGGCCCGGCGTCTGGGGGTGCATCCCCTGGTGATCGGTTCGACCGTGGTGGCATTTGGCGTTTCCGCCCCCGAACTTTTCATCAGCCTGTGGGCGGCGGGGAAAGGGCAGGGGGATATCGCGGTGGGGAATGCGGTGGGCGCGGTGATCGCCAACATCGGCTTGATTTTGGGCCTCTCGGCCGTGGCCCGGCCCCTCCGGTTCCGGCCGCAGCTGTTTCAGGCTGAGGCACCCATCATGGTGGCCTCGGCGGCGCTGGTGGGATTTCTTCTGCGCAACAGTTGGATCGGCCGGTTCGAGGCCATGCTCCTCTGTTTTGCCCTGATGGTTTATGCGGTCTTCATCTGGTTCTCTGCCCAGATCGAGGCGGACAGCTCGGTGATCAGCCGGATGGAGAAGGATATTCCGCCCGCCGGGGCATCCCGCTGGGTGGAATGGGCCCAATTGCTTGGGGGTGTGGTCTTGTTGGTGGCCGGCTCGAGGTATTTGGTGAAGGCTTCCGTCACCGGGGCAGAAATGGTGGGGATGTCCCAGTCGGCCCTGGCGCTGGCGGCGATTCCGCTTTTGGCCAGCACCCCGGAGCTCTTTGCGCTGATTTCCGCCCTGTGGAAAAAGGAGCCGGAACTGGCCGGCGGCGTGGTGGTGGGGGCCTGCATCTTCAACTGTCTCGGGGTCCTGGGTTTTGCCGCGCTGCTGCGACCGTTGCTGGCCCCCAACGTGAATCAGATGGATCTCGGCGTGATGTTGATTGCGACTGTGGCGGTGCTTCCCTTGTTAAAGGCTGAAGCCCGGCGGCGGCAGATCATCGGGGTGGGATTGCTGGTGGGGTATGGGCTTTATCTGACCCAACTGCTGGGTCGGCGGATTTCCGAAGGATTGTGAGTCAGGGAAAAAAAGCGGCACCTCCCGCCCGGAAAGGGGCCATCTCCCAAGTGGTGGAGAGGTTGGAGCGGAGGGTCAGCCATGAGCGGGGACTGACCCTCGACGAGTTGATGAATGCCCTCGAGGGCAAGGGGCACGCCGCGATCATTGCGGTACTGGCCCTGCCGTTCAGCCAGCCGATCCAGATCCCGGGGCTCTCGATGCCGTTCGGGCTTGTCCTTTTTTACAGCGGGCTGCGGGTGGCCTTTGCGCAGCAACCCTGGCTGCCCGGATGGTTACGGGTGAAAAAAATTCCGCCGGCCACCGCCATGGCGTTGCTGGAGGCGCTCCGCAAGGTGGCCCGCCTGGCCGAAAAAGTCCTGCACCCGCGTTGGACCCATCTGTGCCGGAATCCTTTTCTTCACCGGCTGCACGGAATCCTGATCGCCTTCCTTTCCATTCTGCTGGCCCTGCCCCTTCCGATTCCGATGAGCAACATGTTGGCGGCGATTCCGATTGTGCTGATGGCCTTGGCCCTCCTGGAAGACGACGGTCTCTATCTCGCGGCGGGTTACCTGGCGGCCATACCCTGTGCGGTCTTTTTTGCGGTCCTTTTTCTCTTTGGCCCGAAGGCGGTGGCGACCCTTTGGGGTTGGTTGGTGGCGTTTTTTGCCTGATTGGGCGGGCTTTCCCGCCGACCAAATTTCCGTATCTTTCTCCTTCCCAGTAGGGAGAATGAGCACCCCCAAATAGCGTAAGTACTTATTATGGAAGGATTTTTACTTAGTATTCTGATTCTCGCCAACGGGGTGTTTGCCATGGCGGAGTTGGCGGTCGTTTCCAGCCGAAGGAGCAAACTTCGGCAGCGGGCGGATGCGGGGGATGGCGGGGCCAAAGCTGCCTATGAGCTGGCCGGTTCGCCCAGTGCCTTCCTTTCGACGGTCAGCGTGGTGATCACCCTGATCGCCATTTTGTCCGGTGCGATGGGAGGCGCGGTCCTGGCCAAGCCGGTGGCGGAGCGACTGATTGCGATCCATGTGCCCCCATTCGTCGCCGAACCGCTCTCCCTGGGCCTGGTGGTTTTGGTGATCACCGTGGCTTCGATCATTTTTGGGGAGTTGTTGCCGAAGCGCCTGGCCCTGGCTCATAGCGAGACAATTGCCGCGCGGCTGTCCCGGCCGATCCAGGCGGTGGCCCTGGGGTTGGGGCCGATCGTCCGATTTTTGAGCTGGGTGACGGATACGCTGGCGGCGCTGTTCGGCGTGCGTTCCACCGGGGAGACCGTTCCGGTCAGCGACGAGGAGTTGCGGCACCTGCTGGAACAGGGGAAGCGGGCCGGGGTTTTCAGTTCGACCGAGCAGGGAATGGTGGAGCGGGTGTTGCGGTTGGATGAGATGCGCGTGGAGGAGTTAATGACGCCAAGTGTGCGGATCGTCTGGATCAACGCGGATGAGGCGCCGGAGGTGACCTGGCGGGCCCTCGTGGCCAGCGGCCATTCCCACTTCCCCGTGTACCGGGGCAGCCGCGAAAATATCCTCGGGGTTGTTTCGGTGAAGGCCCTTTGGGCCAACATGGCCGTTGGCTTGCCGGCTTCGCCGGCGGATCTGGCCACCCAAGCCCTGATTTTGCCGGAGACGATTCCGGCCCTGCGCGCCTTGGAGCAGTTGCAAAAGGCCCGGCAGCGGGTGGCGTTGGTGAGCGACGAATTCGGGAACATCACGGGAATTCTCAGCCTGCTGGATCTCCTCGAGGCGGTGGTCGGCGAACTGCCCTCGCAGGAAGACCGGCACAAGCTGCGGGCGATCCGGCGGGACGACGGCTCCTGGCTGGTGGACGCCACCTTGCCGGTGGAGGAGTTTGCCCGGGATCTGGGCAAGGCGGCCGACTACTTCCAGTTGGACGGGGATTTCCAGACGGTGGGCGGATTCGTCGTGCACCGTCTCGCCAGGATTCCCAAGGAGGGCGACCACGTGGAATACCGGGGGCACCGGTACGAGGTGGTGGACATGGACCGGCACCGGCTCGACAAGGTGCTGGTCTCGCCGATCAAGGGGTGACCGTTTGACGGACCCGGAGGAAGGGAGAGACTATGAGCAGCAGTTTTGGGCGGGGTAGCCAAGTGGTAAGGCAGGGCTCTGCAAAAGCCCCATTTCGTCGGTTCGATTCCGACCCTCGCCTCGATTTTTTCACGGTTGTGACGAAAAGGACCGCATCCTTTTGGGAAAATCCGGGTTTAATCCTTGATGGAGGCAAACAAGACGGAGGAAAGCGATGAGCATGCAAAGAGTCCGGGTCAAATCTTCCGCGGGGATGTACCCCGTGTATATCGGGGACAAACTGCTTCCGGCGGTTTTAGCCAAACACCTGCCGGCCAAGGTGCCGGTGGCGATGCTGGTGGACGAGGGGGTGGCAGCCCTGCCCCTGACCACCGACCTGTTCCATTGGCTGGAGCGTCGGTCCACCCGGGTGGTCCGGGTCCGGATTCCGGCGGGGGAGCGCTCGAAATCGGTGGACGAGTACGGCCGGGTGTTACGGCAGTTGGCGGGGGCCGGGATGACCCGGGACGGCTGGATTCTGGCGGTGGGCGGCGGGGTGACGGGGGATCTGGCGGGCTTTGTGGCGGCGACTTATCTACGCGGCCTGCCGCTAATCCAGATTCCGACCACGGTGGTGGCGATGGTGGACAGCAGCGTGGGCGGCAAGACGGGGGTGGACCTGCCGGAGGGGAAAAACCTGGTGGGAGCCTTTTATCCTCCCCAAGCGGTGCTGGCGGATCTGCGCTGGCTCCAATTCCTGCCGCCGGTGGAGAAGCGGGCAGGCATGGCGGAGGTGTTGAAATGCGGGGCGATCGCGGACTCCAAGCTGTTCGCCTCGCTGGCGAAGGGCAGTCCGCGCTCGATGGGCAAGGTCGTGAAGCGCTGCGTGGAGATCAAGGCCAAGCTGGCGGGGGAGGACGAGAAGGACCTGAAGGGCAAACGGGCCCTGCTGAACTTCGGTCACACGGTGGCGCACGGGTTGGAGGGAATCCTGGGGTACGACGGCCTGCGGCACGGCGAGGCGGTGGCGATCGGCATGGCGGTGGCGGCCCATCTTTCGGTGAAGACGCGGGGCTTCAAAAAGAAGACGGCGGAAAAACTGAAGGCGGCGATCCGAGCCCATGGCCTGCCGGTGACTCATCCGGAGCTGCGCTGGGATCGTCTGGCCAACTGGATTTCCCGGGACAAGAAGGCGACTTCGGACGGCATCCGGTGGGTGCTGCTCCGCAAGATCGGCAAGGCGGATCTGGTGTCCGGCGTGGCGGAGAAGAAAGTGATGGCGGCGCTCGAGGAGGTGCGGGAGGGCCGTCCGGCCAAGGGATGACGCGGACCGAGGCGTACCTCGTCCTCAATTCCCTGCGTCTGGTCGGTCCGGTTCGAGTCCGGAAACTCCGGGAGGTCTTTGGACCGGTGGAGGGGCTGTTCGCGCAGCCGACCCGGAGGTTGGCGGGCGTCGAGGGGGTCGGCCAGGCGGTGGCGGACTCCATCCGAAGTTGGGAAAAGTCTTTCGACCTAGGAGTGGAACTGGAAAAGATCCGGCGGTTGGGTTTGAAGGTCGTGGATTGCGAGGATCCGGCCTATCCGTCGCTGCTCCGGGAAATTCACGATCCGCCCCTGGTGCTCTACTACCGCGGAGAGTTGGAGGCGGTGAAGGGGGCCTGCCTGGGCGTGGTGGGAACGCGGGAGGCGACGGGGTACGGAATCGATTTGGCCAAGAAACTGGGTTACCAGCTGGCCTTTGCGGGCATCGGGGTGGTGAGCGGCTTGGCGCGGGGGATCGACACCGCGGCCCATCAAGGAGCGCTGGCGGCCAAGGGCCGGACCGCGGCGGTGCTGGGTTGTTCTCTGGATCAGGTGTATCCGGCCGAGAATGAGGTGTTGGCGGAGAAGATGGCGGAGGCGGGCGGGTGTGTGCTCAGCGAGTTTTCTCTGGGGACCCCGCCGGACCGTCAGACCTTTCCGATGCGCAACCGGATTGTCAGTGGATTGAGCAAGGGGCTGCTGGTGATCGAGGCGGCCCGGGCCAGTGGGGCGATGATCACGGCCCGGCAGGCCCTGGAGCAGGGGCGGCAGGTGTTTGCCGTCCCCGGAAGAATTGACCATCCGCAGTCGGGCGGTTGTCATCAGCTCATCAAGGACGGGGCACGCTTGGTGGAATCGGTGGAGGACGTCCTGGCCGAGTTTGAGTTTTTGCTGCCGCGGGCGCAGATGCCGGCGCCGTCCCCGCCCCAAGGGAATCTCAACGAGGAGGAGCGCCGGCTTCTTGAAGCGCTGGGCCGGGACGAACTTCAGGTGGACGTCCTCACCCGAAAATGCGGGTTGCCTTCCCCGGTTGTGTCCGCCACCCTCCTCAAGCTTGAGATGAAGCGCCGGGTGCGACAAATGCCCGGTAAAGTCTTCACACGCATTGATTAAGACATGGCCAAAAAATTGATCATCGCGGAGAAGCCGAGCGTGGCCAATGACTTGGCCAAGGCGCTGACGGGCTTCAAGAAGGAGGGCGAGCACTGGGAGTCGGACCAGTACGTGCTCAGCTCCGCCATCGGTCATTTGGTGGAGCTGTGCAAGCCGAGCGAGTACGGCAAAGGCAAAGGGAAGTGGAGTTTTGAAAGTCTGCCCCTGATTCCGGAGGACTTTCAGCTGAAGGTGATCGAGAAAACCGAGCCCCGCTTCAATTTGTTGAAAAAACTCCTGAAGCGGAAAGACGTCACCGGGGTGATCAATGCCTGTGACGCCGGGCGGGAAGGGGAGCTGATCTTCCGCTACGTCATGGAGGCGGCGGAGTGCAAAAAACCGGTGCAGCGCCTTTGGCTCCAGTCGATGACCAAGGAGTCGATCCAGGAAGGTTTTAACCGCCTCCGCAAGGAAGAGGAGATGGTGCCTCTCCTGGAGGCGGCGAAGTCGCGCTCGGAAAGCGATTGGTTGGTCGGCATCAACACCACGCGGGCGCTGACTGCCCTGAATTCCAAGGGCGGGGGATTTTTTCTCACCACTGCCGGCCGGGTGCAGACGCCGACGCTTAGTATTCTCGTGGACCGCGAAAAGCAGATCCGGGCCTTCGTGCCAAAGGATTTCTGGGAAATCCACGCGACCTTTGGCGCCAAGGCCGGTGAGTACGAGGCGCGCTGGTTTGATGAAAAGCTCGCTGACCAGAAATCCTCCGAGCGCGGAGCAGACCAGAAACCCGAGCGGCTTTGGGACAAGAAAAAGGCGGAGGCGATTGCCGCGGAGTGCCGGGATCAGGTCGGCGAGGTGCACGACGAGAAGAAACCTTCCCGTCAGTTGTCTCCCCTTCTCTATGACCTCACCAGCCTGCAACGGGACGGCAACAGCCGCTTCGGGCTTTCGGCCCGTCGGACCCTGCAAATTGCCCAGGCCCTGTATGAGCGGCACAAGGCGATCACCTATCCCCGGACCGATTCCCGCTACCTGCCGGACGACTACCTGCCCACCGTCAAAAACACGTTGAAAAACCTGGAGGGCACCGAATTCGGGGAATTTTCCAAGACGGTGCTGAAGGAAGGATGGCTCAAGCCGACCAAGCGGGTGTTCAACGGGGCCAAGGTCAGCGACCACTTTGCCATCATCCCGACCCTGCAGGTGCCCGATCTGTCCAAACTGGATGAGATTGAGCTCAAGGTGTATGCCGCGATCGTCCGCCGCTTTATCGCCGTCTTTTATCCCGAGGCGATCTACGAGGTGACCACCCGGATCACGCGGGTGAAGCAGCACGCCTTCCGCACGGATGGAAAAATTCTCAAGGAGGCGGGCTGGCTCGCCGTGTACGGGAAGGAGGGGATCGAGGAGGGTGGTTCTGACGAGGGCAAACTGCTCGTGCCGGTGGTCGACGGGGAGAAAGTGAAAGCGGTGGCCGTGGTGGTGGACGGGTTGCAGACCAAGCCCCCGGCCCGCCTGACGGAAGCGACCCTGCTCAGTGCGATGGAAGGCGCCGGCAAACTCATCGACGATGAGACCCTGCGGGAGGCGATGGGGGAACGCGGCCTGGGCACCCCGGCGACCCGCGCGGCCACGATCGAAACGCTGATTTCCGAGGAGTACATCCGCCGGATGGGTCGGGAGCTGGTGCCGACCGCCAAGGCCTTCGGTCTGTTCGAAACCCTGGACGCCCTCGGGATCGAGATTCTGCACTCGCCGGAGCTGACCGGGGAGTGGGAGCACAAGCTCAAGGAAATGGAACACGGGCGCCTGAAGCGGACTGAATTTATGACCGAGATCCAAAAGGTCACCCGGGATATCGTGGAAAAGATCCGCGCCTTCCAGGATAAGGACCATGTGCTCCGCAAACTGGACTTCAAGGACCCGGAGACCGGGCAGGAGTTCGAGGAGACCCTGCGGGAATATCGGACGGTGGACGGAAAGTATTCCGTGAGAAAGGTGTTGGCCGGCCGCCGGATCGAGGCCGCGGAGTTTCTGGAGCTTCTGCAAAAAGGGACGTTGGGTCTGGTGGAGGGCTTCCGCAGCCGCCTGGGCCGCCCCTTTTCCGCCGGCTTGAAGCTGGGGGAGGGACGGAAAATCGAACTGGTGGTGGGGGAGGAGGAAGGGACGCTCGACTTTTCCGGCCAGCAGCCGTTGGGCAAATGTCCTGCCTGCGGGGGAAACATGTATGCCAGCCTGCTCCGCTACGTCTGCGAGCACAGCGTGGCCAAACCTTCCACCTGCACCTTCAAGGTTTCCAAGAAGATCCTCGGCCGGGACATCACCGAGGCGGAGCTCCAGGCGCTGTTGAAGGACGGCAAGACCGGCCTGTTGGAAAAGTTTGTCTCCATGAAAACGCGGCGGCCCTTTTCCGCCTTCCTCGTCTGGAAGGACGGGAAGGTTTCCTTTGATTTTCCGCCGCGAGAACCGCGGAAGCCCAAGTCGGCGAAAACCGCCAAAGCCCGGGCCGCCGCGGCCACCTGAAAACCGAAACCCCATCGGTCGCGGATCCCCTCGCGGCCGCGTTCCTCCGTCATCTGGGCGAGGAGCGGGGACTGTCCGAAAACACCGTGCGGAACTACCAGCAGGTCTTGCTCGAGTTTCAAAAGGACCGCCATCGTCCCTGGAATCAGGTGGCGGAAACCGACTGTCGGACCTATCTGCACGGGCTGGCCGGCCGCGGGCGGCATCAACCGGCCTCGGTTCGCCTGCGTTTTTCCGCCCTCCGCACTTTCTTCAAGTGGATGCAGTCCCGTGGTGACCGCCCGGACAATCCGGCCACAGGACTGCGTCTCCCCCGCCCCCGCAAATCCCTGCCCCGTTTTTTGAGTGAGGAGCAGATGGAGCATCTGCTCGGGGCGCCCCTGCGGCTTCTGGAAAAAAGGCCCGGTCGTCCGGCGGGCCGGAAGGAGCCGGCCTGGGCGAGATGGCGGGACGCGGCGCTGCTGGAGCTTTTATACGGAACCGGTCTTCGCCTCGGCGAGGCACTCAGCCTGGCGAGAAAGGCGTTCCACGAGGAAGGCAGGCGCACGCTGAAGGTGAAGGGCAAGGGAGGGAAGGAAAGATTGGTGGTGGTCGGGGATGCGGTGCGAACCGCGATCCAACGATACGAGGAAAAGTTGCCGGGCGGGCTCCGCAAGGAGCACGGGCCGGCGTTCCTCGGTCCCCGGGGGGAAAGGCTCAGCCCACGGGTTTTTCAGCGGAATCTCAAGGACTACCTCGCCGAGGCGGGGCTGGATGCCAGCCTCACGCCCCACAAGCTGCGCCACAGCTTCGCCACCCATCTGCTGGGGCGCGGGGCGGACCTGCGGGCGGTACAGGAGTTGCTCGGCCATGCCCGTCTGACCAGCACGGAAATTTACACGAAGGTGACTCCGGAACGGCTCCGCGGCGCCTATGTGAAGGCCCACCCCCGCGCATGACCCGGATCCCCGACCCGCTGCTCAAGATCGGCTACAACCTGCTATTCGCGGCGGGTTTTGCGCTGACGTGGCCGTATTTCACCTATCTCATCTGGCGGCGGCAACCGTTCTGGGAGCGTCTGGGAGAGCGTCTTGGCCATTATCCCGAGGCGGTGAAGGAATGGCTGCGTCGGCCCGAGCGCCCGGTCTGGATTCATGCGGTCAGCGTGGGGGAAGTTCTGCTGGCCCGGGTGCTGGTGCGGGAGTTGCGGCGGCACCGGCCCGGTCTGCGTGTTTTTCTGACCACCGGCACCCCAACCGGACGGCGCGTGGCCGAGCCGCTTTTGGATGACAAAACGTGCGTGGTTTATGTGCCGACGGATTTTTATTACTCGATGATGAGGGCCTTCCGCCGGGTGCGGCCGACCGCGCTGATCCTCGTGGAAAATGAGATCTGGCCGAACATGCTTTGGCGGGCCAAGAAAATGGGGGTTCCCATCTGTCTGGTGAATTCACGGCTTTCCCGGCGCAACCGGCGGCTGTTCCGGGCGGCACGGACTTTTGTCCGTCCCGTGGTCCAGCTCTTCGACTGGGTCGGCGTGCAAAGCGAGGAGGATCTGGGGCGTTTTGCCATTGCGGGGTTCCCCGAGGACCGGTTGCACCTGATGGGCAGCATGAAATATGACGTGGCCGAACTGGCCTCCGACAGTCCGGGCAAAGGAAGGGAAATCCGCAAGTTGGCCGGCTGGGATCAGGGGCAGGTCGTGTTGTTGGGGGGGAGCACCCATCCCGGTGAGGAAAAGGTGCTGGCGGAGCTGACGAAGGAACTGCGGGTCAGGCATCCGAAGCTCAGACTCATGCTGGTTCCGCGTCACGTGGAACGAAAGGGCGAGATCCTCGCGCAGCTGGCCGAAACGGGTCTGAAAGTGGGGCTGAGGTCGCGGTTGGATGCCCACCAAGGGGACGATCCGGATATCCTGCTGGTGGACACCACGGGAGAATTGCGGGACCTGTATCCATCCTGCGAACTGGTCTTTATCGGCAAAACCCTGACTGGCACGGGAGGGCAAAACTTTTTGGAGGCGGCCCGCCATGGCCGGGCCATCGTCGCGGGGCCTCATATGGAAAACTTCCAGGCCTTGCGCAGGGAGTTTCTGGCGGATCGCGCCATGGTGGTCAGTGGAGATGCCAAATCCCTGGGTGAAGAGCTGGATCGCCTCCTCGCTTCCGAGGCGGAGCGGCAAAAGCTGGGACAGCGGGCATTGGCCTGTTTCCGTGAACATCTCGGGGCCGGAGCCCGGCACGCGGAGCAAATCCTGAAATTTACACGCTAAGCGCCGGGATCGGTCCGGACCGGCCTGCTTGTTTGGAAGTCGAATTCGGGCAGAATTTCCCATTCATGGCTTACGAATCGACGAGCGCTTGGGTGGGGCAACTGGAGCGGGCTGGGGAACTTCTCCGGATCCGGGAACCGGCGCGGACGGAGCTGGAGATTGCGGCGGCGGCCGATCAGGAGTCCAAGAGCCCCGGCGGGGGAAAGGCACTGTTGTTTGAAAAGCCGGTGGGGCCTGACGAAAGGGAATACGGATTTCCGGTTTTGATCAACGGATACGGGTCGGCGCGGCGGATGGCCATGGCGCTGGGGCGGGAAACCGTCGAGGAGATCGGGGAGGAAGTGGCTGCGTTGGTGAAGGCCAAGCCTCCGGCGGGGCTGGCCCAGGCGTGGGATCTGCTGAAGCGGGGATTGGAGTTGCGCCATGCCCGGCCGGTTTCCTCGGGAAGCGGGCTCTGCCAAGAAGTGGTTCATCGGAGGGAAGAAGGAGGTAAGGGGCTGGGCGCGATTCCCGTTCTCAAGACTTGGCCGAAGGATGGAGGTCCTTTCCTTACCTTGCCTCAGGTCATTACGGAGGATCCGGAAACCAAGGAGCGGAATGTGGGCATGTACCGGATGCAGGTGCTGGGACCGTGGGAGGCGGCCCTGCATTGGCAACTGCACAAAGTGGGGGCCCGGCACGGGAAAAAATACCGGGAGATGGGAAAGCCAATGCCGGTGGCGGTGGCCTTGGGTGGGGACCCGGCGAATGCCTTTGCGGCCACGGCCCCGTTGCCCGACGGGATCGACGAGTACATGTTCGCCGGGTTTGTGCGGAAGAAGTCGGTGGCCTTTGTGCCAGCGGTAAGCCAACCGATCCGGGTGCCAGCGGATGCCGATTTTGTGATCGAGGGAACGGTGGATCCGAAGGGGGATGCGGTGGAGGAAGGGCCCTTCGGGGACCACACCGGATTTTACACCCCGGTGGACAAGTATCCGCGGTTCCACATCACGGCGATCACGCACCGCAAGGACGCGGTCTATCCGGCTACCGTGGTGGGCAAGCCGCCGATGGAGGATTTTTGGCTGGGGTCGGCCAGCGTCCGGATCCTCATGCCGGTGCTGAAGATGAACTTCCCGGAGCTGGTGGATCTGGCGCTGCCGGCGGAGGGGGTCTTCCACAACCTGGCCTTTGTCAGCCTGAAGAAGCAGTACCCCTACCAGGCCTTCAAGTTGATGCATGGCCTTTGGGGGGCTGGGCAGATGATGTTTACCAAGGTGATCGTGGCGGTGGATGAGCACGTGAACGTGCACGACACGAGCGAGGTGCTCTTCTACCTTGGGGCAAACGTGGATCCCGAGCGCGACACCATTTTCATCAAGAGTCCCTGCGATAGTCTGGATCATGCGCCGAGCATGGCCAACGTGGGCAGCCACATGGGGATCGATGCGACGCGCAAGCTGCCGGGGGAGGGATACACCCGGGGCTGGCCGGAAGAGTGCCGGACCACGCCCGAGGCGGCGGCCCGGGCGCGGGAGCTGATTGCCCGGGCGAAAGGGGGCCAATGAAGCTGGTGGTGGCGGTGACCGGGGCGAGCGGATCGATTTATGCCCAGCGTCTGCTGGCAGAGCTGGCGCAGGCGAAGCAGGTGGAAGAGTGTCACGTGGTGCTCAGCGCTTACGCCAAGCAGGTGGCGGCGACCGAGCTGGGGGTGAAGGGGTTGGCGATTTCCAAAAAGATCAAGGTACACGGGGACAAAACGATGGAGGTGCCGTTTGTGAGTGGCTCCGCTCCGTTCCAGGCGATGGTGATTGTGCCGTGTTCCATGGGAACGCTTGGACGCATTGCGCACGGCTACAGCGACAGCACGATCGCCCGGGCGGCCGACGTGTTTCTCAAAGAGAGAAGGAAGCTGATCCTCGTGCCCCGGGAGACGCCTTGGAACCTGGTGCAGGCCCGGAACGTGGTGACAATGCTGGAGGCGGGGGCCACGGTGATTCCGGCGGTTCCCTCGTTTTACGGCAAACCGAAAACCGTGGAGCAGGTGGCGGATACGGTGGTCGCGCGCATCCTGGATCATCTCGGAATCCGGAACGATCTGGTGAAGAGGTGGAAAACTCCGGTGGCTCAGGACTGAGGCGCAACTTCCCGCTTAAACTTCCCCCTAAAAAGGGCATCATAGTGGTATGCCCTACGCCCAAGTCGAAACGATCGCCGGGGTGCCGGTGGCGTTCCGGGCGGGGACGGATGCCCCAGGGGTCGCGGCCGGGCTTTTTTATGCGGCGGGCTCCCGTTGGGAGCATGAGCAGGAACACGGGGCGGCCCATTTCGTCGAGCATCTGCTTTTCAAGGGGACGAAGAAGCGAAGTTGCAAGGAGTTGAGCCGGGAAGTGGAGGGTCGGGGTGGGGATCTCAACGCCTACACCAGCGAGGAGGCGATGTGCCTGCACGGAAGGGTCCCGGCGGGCCATGGCGCCAAGCTCGTCTCTCTTTTGGCGGAGATGGCCTTGGAGTCGATCTTCCCGCCTGACGAAGTGGAGCGTGAGCGCGGCGTGATCACGGAGGAGATCCGGATGATGGAGGACCAGCCGGCGGCCGTGGCGGGGGAAGCCCTGAATTCGATTCTTTGGCCGGGGCAGGGCATCGGACGGCCCATCGCCGGCACCATGCAGTCGGTGGGTTCGATTCCACGGCAAGGGCTCATGGACTATTGGCAACGGAGAGTACGGGGACTCCAGCCGGTCCTGGTGGTCGCGGGTGGAATTCCGGAAAAAGAGGCGAGGGACACGGCGCGCAAGGCCCTGGCCCGCGTGGGCAAGGCGACCTCGAAAAAGCCGGTCAAAGCCAAGCGGGTTCAGGCCCGGGAGGTGCGGGTGAAAGCGGTGGCCAAACCGGTCCAGCAGGTCAATCTGGCGGTCGGCATGTATGCGTTCGGGCGGATGGATCCGCGCCGGCACGCCTTGCGGATCTACAGCGTGATTTTGGGCGAGGCGATGAGTTCGCGTCTTTTTCAGCGTCTCCGCGAGGAGGAAGGACTGGTGTATTCGGTCTCCAGCGGGGCGCATCTGCAGGCGGATGACGGCGCTTTTTACATCTCCGCCGGGTTGGAGCCGGGGAACGTCGGCAAGGCCCTGGGAATCATCGCGGAGGAAATGGGTGAGCTGGCCCGGAAAGGTCCGGGGGCGGCGGAGTTGAAGAGGGCGAAGGATTATGCCACGGGACAGTTTGCGTTGGGGCTGGAGGGAACCACCCAGCAGATGTTCTGGGTGGGCGATTCGCTGATGACGCGGGGCCGGGTGGTGGAGCCGGCGGAATCGCTGGAAAAGTTCAAGGCGGTCGACGCCAAGGCGGTGCAGGCGGTGGCCCGGGAGATTTTTCAGCCCGGAAAAATCTGCGTGGCGGCGGCCGGGCCGGAGCTGGCCACCGAGACGTTCACCTCACTGTGCCAACCCCTGGGAGCGGCATGAGTTCCCTCGACCGGCTGGCGGCGGGGATTCCCAAGGCGGAACTGCATCTTCATCTGGAGGGAACACTCGAGCCGGAAATGGTCTTCCAGTTGGCCAGGAAACACGGCGTGAAGCTGAAGTTTCCCGATGCCGAGGCGCTGCGTCGGGCGTACCAGTTCAAGGACCTGCAGTCTTTCCTCGACCTTTACTACGAAGGTGCCGGCGTGCTGCGGGATGAGGAGGACTTCCGGGTCCTGACGGCAGCCTATCTCGACAAGGCGCGGCGCGACGGGGTCTGGCATGTGGAGCCGTTCTTTGATCCCCAGACCCACACCGCGCGGGGAGTTTCCGTCAAGACGGTGGTCGACGGGATTGTGGGCGCATTGCGGGAGTCCGAGAAAAAACATGGGATCACCTGGCGGCTGATTCCCTGCTTCCTGCGGCATCTCAGCGAGGAGGACGCGCTGAAGACCTGGGCAGAGCTCCAGCCGTTCCAGAAATTTTTCAGCGCGGTGGGATTGGATTCCTCGGAAAAGGGAAACCCCCCGAGCAAGTTCGCACGGGTCTTCCAAAAAGTCCGGGAGGCCGGACTGAAGGTGGTGGCCCATGCGGGAGAAGAGGGACCGCCGGCCTACATCCGGGAGGCACTGGATCTGTTGCAGGCGGTGCGGATCGACCACGGGGTCCGTTGCACGGAAGATGCGGGCTTGGTGAAAGAGTTGGCGAAAAAGAGAATCCCCCTGACGACCTGCCCTCTCTCCAACGTGCGGCTCTGCGTGTACCCCAGGCTGGAGCAGCATCCCTTGAAAAAACTGTTGGAGGCCGGCGTCAGCGTGACGGCGAATGCGGACGATCCTCCTTACTTCGGTGGCTATCTGCTGAAGAACTGGACGGAGTGTATCCGCGCCCTGCAACTGCAGGCCGACCATGTGGCGCAGCTGGCCCGGAACTCCTTTGAAGGGAGCTTTCTCTCGGAGGCCGAGAAGAAGAAGTGGATCGGGGAAGTGGATAAGTTTGCGGCCAAAACCGGCACCTAATCGCGAATGATCGTGTCTGAACCGGTTGCGGCGGTGGTGCGTGGGGATTACGGCGGCGGGGTCGTCTATCTGGGGCGGGAACCGGAGTTGGTGCTCACGGGATCGGCGGGGGATACGCGGCCACTGGAAGAGGCCTTGGCGAAAAGAAGCCGAAGGCAGGAATCATGGGATCAGCCCCATCCGTCCGGGGCGGCCATCGGGGCCTTTGATTTTAACGGCAACTGGCACTTCTCCTTCTTTCCTGTCTTGGACGTCCGCCCCGCGTCCGATCTATGGCCGGAAGGCGGGCCGGCGGCGCCCGCCGGGGTGGGGGAGGAGGATTGGAGTTGCGGCACCGGAAGGGAGGCCTATGCCGCGATGGTGCGTTCGGCCCAGGAGGAAATCCGCGCAGGGGAAATTTACCAGGTGAACCTGGCCCGTTTTTTACACCGCACGGTGGAAGGGTTGGAGCCTTGGAAGTTTTTCCAATGGCTCTGGCGGACGGGCCAGGCCCCCCGGAGCTTCTTTTACCATGCGGGCGACAAAGTCCTGGCGGGTGCCTCCATGGAGCTTTTCCTGGGTGTCGAAGGAGACCGGATCGTGACCCAGCCAATCAAGGGAACGCGGGGCCGGGAGGCGAACCGAGAGGGGGATGAGCGGGCGGCCCTGGAGCTGGGGACGAACCCCAAGGAAGTGGCGGAGCTGATCATGATCACCGATCTCTTGCGGAATGACCTCGGGGCGGTTTGCCAGTACGGAACCGTGCAGGCACGGGACCTAGTGCGGCGACGGAGCTATTCCCATGTTCACCATCTTTATTCCACGGTGGAGGGGAAGCTGCGGCCCGAGTTCGGACCCGTGGCGGCGGTCCGGGAGTGTCTGCCGGGAGGATCGGTGACGGGTGCGCCCAAGCGGCGGGCGGTGGAAATTCTGCACCGGCTGGAGTCCGAACAGCGAGGGTACTACACGGGGGCGGTGGGATATTTCGGTTATGACGGCACGGCGCGTTTTGCGATGGGGATCCGCATGGCGGAAATGGAGGGAAATCGGGTGCGCTGCGGGGTGGGCAGCGGGATCACGGCCGCTTCAGACCCGGAGGGCGAGTATGAGGAAACCAAGATCAAGGCACGGGTCCTGACGGAGGCGATGGCGGCCTACCTGGCGGCACGGACGGTCCGGGTGTGAGAGGTGGGGGCATGGTGCCGGTTTCCGATGCCGGCTTCCGGCATGGGGTCGGGGTTTTTGAGACTGTCCGAGTGAAAAACGGCAAAGCGCGTTGGCGAGATTGGCATTTGGACTCTCTGCGGGAGGGTGCGAAGGCTTTGGGTCTGGCAGTCGCGGAGCAAGAGCTGACAGCGATCCCGCCCGGGGACGGGCTGTGGCGTTGGTTTGTGACGGAAACGGGGACGAGAGGCTGGTGGAGCGAGGGAATCGAACTCCCGCCCGCGGCCTACCGCCTGGACTTGGCGGAGACGGGCGTTTGGTCGACCTCTTGGGAGGCCTGGTACAAGACGCTGAGTTATCTCAACCGAGTCCAAGCCCGACGGGAGGGAGGAGGACCGGACGAGGAAAGGGTGATGCTGAACGAAAGGGGCGAAATCGCCTCGGCCTCGATGGCGAACCTGTTCTGGGTCAAAGATGGAAAGCTGAGGACGCCCGCCCGGGAGTGCGGTTGTCGGGGGGGCACGGTCCGGCGTTGGATTTTTGAGAAGAGCGGCAAAAAAGTGGAAGAGGGAAAGTGGGGGAGAGAGGAGCTGGATCAGGCTGAAGAGATATTTTTGAGCAACGCCCGGATCGGGATCCAACCCGTCCGTTCTTGGCGGGGAAAAAAGGTGCCCGGGAAAGGCTTGTCGGGGGAGCTGGCCGAAATGTTTTGGAAAGAGTCGGATCAGCTCGGGGATTGAGGCGGAGGATCGGTTTCTTTAGCGTGTGGGTTCCATGCGCTGGACCCAAGCCCTGCTCAATACCCTCCGGGAGGCCCCGGCGGAAGCGGAGATCGCCAGCCACCGGCTGATGTTGCGGGCTGGCCTCATCCGCAAGCTGGGCGCCGGGCTGTATTCTTTTCTCCCCTTGGGGCTCCGCGCCCTGCGCAAGGTTGAGAAAATCATCCGGGAAGAGATGGACCGGGCGGGGGCGCTGGAGGTGCTGATGCCGGGGCTGCAGCCGCCGGAGCTTTGGGAGAAAAGCGGGCGGATCACGGCGGCCGCGGATGTGCTGTTTCACGTGAAAGATCATCAAGAGCGCCGTTGGGTCCTGGGTCCGACTCACGAGGAGGTGGTGACGGACCTGATGGCGGGAGAGGTGCAGAGCTACCGGCAGCTGCCGCGGACGCTCTATCAGATCCAGACGAAGTATCGGGATGAAATCCGGCCGCGGTTCGGGCTGATGCGGGCCAAGGAATTTTTGATGAAGGATGCCTACAGCTTTGATGCCGACGAGGCCGGGGCGAAAAAGAGCTATGAGGCGATGGTGGGGGCTTATCGGAAAATTTTTGAAAGGACGGGATTAAAGGCTCTGCAGGTGGAGGCGGACACGGGGGTGATGGGTGGGGCTAGCTCCCATGAGTTCAACGTGCCGGCGGAGATCGGCGAAGGCGAGGTCGTGACCGAAGAGGGCGGATCCTACGTGGCCACCATCGAAAAGGCCGAGGGTAAGCCCGCAGCCCGGCAAGGGACGGGGGGGAACCTGGCGAAGTTTCCGACCCCTGGAATCCGTACGATCGCCGATCTGGAAAAGAAACATGGGGTGGCGGCCCAGGATCAGGTGAAGACCCTGGTTTTCACGAATGGCAAGGAGACGGCTCTGGTATTGGTGCGGGGGGATGATGAGGCGCAGGAGGCGAAGGTGGCGAGAGCCTTGGGGGCGGGATTCCGGCCGGCAGCCGATGCCGAGATCAAGGAGGCGCTGGGGGCTTCCCCGGGCAGCTTGGGAGCGGTGGCCAGCACTTTGAGTGGAAAGAAGCTCACGGTGGTGGCCGATCCGGTCCTCAAGGGACAGGTTGGAATGACGACCGGGGCGAATGAGAACGGGTTTCACTTCAAGGGAGTGGAGGTGGAGCGGGATCTCAAGATCGACAAGTGGGCGGATGTAAGGACGGTGCGGCCAGGGGATCTTTCGGCTTCCGGAAAGAAGTTGCTGGTCAGTCGCGGGATCGAAGTGGGGCACGCCTTCCTTCTGGGGACCAAATACAGTACGGCGATGGGGGCGAAGTTTCTGGATCCGCATGGCAAGGAGCAGCCGGCGGTGATGGGATGTTATGGGATCGGGGTGACGCGGACGCTGCAGGCGGTGGTCGAGGTGCATCACGACAAGGATGGGATCCAGTGGCCGGCGGCGGTGGCGCCTTACACGGTGATGGTGGTGACGCTGGATCTGGCGGATGCGGCCGTGAAAAAAGCGGCGGATGAGGTAATGGCCTCGCTGGAAAAGGTGGGGGTGGATTATTTGTGGGACGACCGGGATGAGCGGCCGGGAGTGAAGTTCAAGGATGCGGACCTGCTGGGTTTCCCTTGGCGGATCACGCTGGGGGCGAAGTCCTTGGCAGCCGGAGGGGTGGAGATCAAATGCCGGCGAACGGGGGCGATGGAGTTAGTGCCTCCGCCCCAGGCGGGGTCTTGGATTCAAAATAAGCTGACCAATTGACGGCCAGCCGAGGAGCCAGTTACTCCGACCGCTTGCGCTTCGTGTGGTCGAGGATCTTTTTGCGGAAGCGGAGATTCTTCGGGGTAACTTCGAGGTACTCGTCCTCGGCCAAATATTCCAAGCCGCGTTCCAGACTGTGCTTTAACGGGGGGCTGAGTTGGATCCCTTTGCCATCTCCTTGGGAGCGCATGTTGGTTAGATGCTTGGATTTGCAGGGATTGACCACCATGTCGGCCGGTCGGGAGTTTTCTCCCACGACCATGCCGGCGTAGATCTCTTCTTGGGGCCCGACGAAAAGGGTTCCTCTCTCCTGAAGGCCATCGAGGGCGTAAGCGGTGGAGGTACCGGGCTCAAGGGCAACGAGGACGCCGTTGATCCGGGCGGGAATCTCGCCACGGAAAGGGCCGTATTCCCGGAAAAGATGGGAGATGATCCCCATGCCTTTAGTCAGGTTTTGTAAATCGGTTTCAAAGCCGATCAGGCCGCGGGTGGGGATCGCCGCCCGGATGGAGGTGTTGTCCCCGTTGGGCTTCATATCCTCGATCTCAGCCTTGCGGCCGGCCAGGTTGCCCATGATGTCGCCCAGGGCGAAGGAAGGGATCTCCGCATAAAGGGTTTCGATGGGCTCGAGAACCGAGCCGTCCTCCGCCTTTTTGAAAATGACCTCTGGACGGGACACCAGGACTTCAAATCCTTCCCGGCGCATCTGTTCCAAAAGAATCGCGATCTGCATCTCACCTCGGGCCTTGATTTCGAAGGATCCGGCCGAGCCGCCGTCTGTGAAGCGAAGGCTGACGTTGGTGCGGATCTCTTTCTCCAGCCGTTCGCGGAGATGGCGGGCCGTGAGGAATTTGCCTTCTCGGCCGGCGAGAGGGGAGTCGTTCACCAGGAACTGCATGTGGATGGTGGGAGGATCGATGGCGACAAAGGGCAGGGGGGTGCGGTCCGGTTTGTCCGCGATGGTGACGCTGATTTCGGGGGTGGCCAGGCCGGCCAAACCGACGATGTCGCCGGCCGAGGCACTTTCGATCTCAATGCGCTCCAGGCCCCGGTGGGAAAAGAGTTTGGTGACCCGCCCGGTCTCCGGCTTGCCCTCAGGATTGAGGGCGGCGACGGGGTCCCCCATTTTGATGCTGCCGGAGACAATACGGCCGATGGAAATGCGTCCGACAAAATCCGAGTGGTCGAGGTTGGCAACGAGCATGGCGAAGGGGGCGTCGAGATCGCCGGGGGGCGGGGGAACCACCTGGAGAATGGTGTCGAAGAGCGGCTTCATGCCGGCGGCCTTGATTTCCGGAGTGACTTTACCCTCCCATTTCAGGGTGGCGTAGCCCTCCTTGGCGGACGCGTACACGGCGGGGAAGTCGAGCTGGGCGTCAGTGGCTTCGAGTTCCAGAAAGAGCTCAAAGACCTGGTCGAGGACCTTTTTGGGGTCCGCGTTCTCGCGATCAATCTTGTTGAGAACGACGATCGGTTTGGCGCCGACGGCCAGGGCTTTGCGGAGGACGAACTTGGTCTGGGCCTGGGGGCCTTCGGCGGCATCCACCACCAGGAGCACCCCGTCAATCATCCGGAGGATTCGTTCCACTTCCCCTCCAAAGTCGGCGTGGCCGGGGGTGTCGACGATGTTGACCCGGGTGCCCTCGTACTCGAAAGCGGCGTTCTTGGCACGAATGGTGATGCCCCGTTCCCGCTCCAAGTCCATGGAGTCCATCATCCGTTCCGCCACGACCTGGTTGGAGCGAAAGGTGCCCGCTTGGCGCAGGAGTTGGTCCACGAGGGTGGTCTTCCCGTGGTCCACATGCGCGATGATCGCGATGTTCCTGAGTTTTGGGTTCGCCATAAAAATCCCAAACTAGCAGGTTCCATGCCGGGGGCGAGGATGGATTTTGAAAAATCGACGTTTCCCCGCCCTCCCAAAGGGCTCCATACTCCATTTCTATGAAATCCACCCGTTATTTGGTCGTGTTTGCCGCCCTGGCTGCGATTGCCGGGCTGATGTGGCTCTATAAAGGAAAGGACTGGCTGATCCGGGACGCGATCGTGAGCGCCACGGAAAAGGCCACGGGGGTCAACGTGCATCTGGGCAGCATCCGGGTGGAGCTGACCAAGGGCGACGGACAGTTGAAGGATTTCCGTTTGGGCAACCCGAAGGGGTTCAGCCGCGAAGAGCTTCTGGCCATCGGCAAAGGAACGGTGGATCTGGATCTCAAGTCCATCGCCGAGGAAGTGATCCGCGTACAAAAGGTAGACCTCAACGATGTTTCCATCCTGTTTGAGGGCAGCGGGAAGAGAAACAACATGAACGCCCTGAAAGCCCAGGTGAACGAACGCTCCTCCCGCCCGCAAAAGGGCAAAGCGGAAAAGGAGAAAAGAATCCGGATCGCGTCTTTCGTGATGAACAACGTGAAGCTGGATGTTCGGATGTCGGGAATCGCCAAGATGGGGAATCTCAATCTTGGTACCATCCGGATGAATAATCTGGGGGGTGCCAATGGGGCTCCGGCCTCGGAAATCGCCGCGCAAATTTCCAACGAGATCAGCTCGCGGGCCACCACCGCGGTGATCCAGAACATGGCCCAGCTCGCCGGGCAGATGGGGCAGGATGTGACGAAATTTGCGGAAGGTTTCGGGATGGAAGTGCCCGGGGTGGTGCAAGAGGCCGCCGGGTTTCTGCAAAACCTGTTCAAGTAAGCCCCGGTTTCGCGGGATGAGCCGGTCGGAGGATTCGCTCGGTTGGGCGTGCGTGCGGGGTTTGGCCCGGGGGGCCTCCCGCCTGGTGCTGGAAGATGCCGGGATGGGGGGCAGAAAAATCAAGGCCGGGGTTTTGTTGGGGGCGGGTCTGGCCTTGGCCCGGAGATTCCGACAGGAAGTCCCGGAGCCCCGGATCGGAATCCTTCTTCCTCCGGGAGCCGGCGGAGCCATTGCCAACCTGGCCTGTCTCTTGGCGGGGAAGACGCCGGTGAACCTGAATTTCACTTCCGGAAAGGCAGCCGCTGAATCGGCGGTCCGTCAGGCCGGCCTGAGGACCTTGATCACGGCCAAGGCGATGGAGGAAAAAGTCGGGGAGCATCTTCCCCGGACGGACCGAAAGCTGGATTTGGGCGTTATGCTCAAAGAGGAAAAGAAGTCTGCGGTATTCTGGTCTTTTTTGGCGGTCTTGTTGCCGGCGGACTGGTTGGCGTCTTTGGCCGGAGTGTCCCGAAAAGGGGGAGATCTGGAGGCAGGACTTCTATTCACCAGCGGAAGCACGGGGGAGCCGAAAGGGGTGGTTCTGACGCATCGGAACCTGCTGGCGAATTTGTCACAAATCGACGGGGCGCTGGGGGACCTCAACATCGGGTCCCTACTGGGGTGCCTTCCGCTCTTCCACAGTTTTGGTTTCACGGTAACTCTCTGGTGGCCGCTCACCGGGGGACCGCGGGTGGTCACGTACCCAAGCCCTCTTGATCCCCATGCCTTGGGGGAAGTGATTCACGGACACGGGGTGGAGTTGGTGGTCACTACTCCCACCTTTTTGCGGACGCTGATGAGGCGGGCGGGAAAGGAAAAGCTCGGGGGGTTACGGATGGTGGTGACGGGCGCCGAAAAACTACCGTCCTCTTTGAGGCAGGAGTTTGAGGAGAAAATCGGGGTCAAGGTTTACGAGGGATATGGGATGACCGAGGCTTCGCCGGTTGTCTCGGTGAACGTGCCAGGGGCAGAGAGGCCGGGGTCGGTCGGCAAGCCGGTGGCAGGGATGGAAGTGAGAACGGTGGATGAAGCGAACCGGCAGGTTTTACCCAAAGGCGAGGCGGGAATTTTGGAGTTTCGCGGGCCGAATATCTTTCCGGGCTATCTCGGCCGGCCCGACCTATCGGAAAAAGTTTTGCAGGACGGCTGGTACCATTCCGCGGACTACGGGCGAGTGGATGAAGACGGCTATCTCTTCATTGAGGGGAGGCGGGCGAGATTTTCCAAGATTGGCGGGGAGATGGTGCCGCATGGGGTGGTGGAAGAGCATCTTTCCGCATGGTGCAAAAAATCAGGTCACCATGGGGAAGGGGGTCTTGAGGTGATGGTGACAGCCGTCGACGACGAGAAAAAAGGGGAGTCTCTGGTGGTGCTGCACTGCTGCGATCTTGATCCTGCGGAGGTGGAGAAGGCCTTGCGGGAGGCGGAGCTTCCGAATCTGTGGATTCCGAAAAAGTTCAAACGGGTGGAAAAAATTCCCCTGTTGGCGAGTGGGAAGCTGGATCTGGCGGCCGCGCGAAAAATGGCGCAGTCTTAACTCGGTCAGGCGCTGTTAGCTCAATCGGATAGAGCATCTGACTTCGGATCAGAAGGTTAGAGGTTCGAGTCCTCTACGGCGCATTTCCGATCAGCGGGTTTGGCGGAAGAGAAATTGGGGAAGGAATGGAAGCGCTGCAGAAAGATTCCAGCTCAAGGATTGGCCGAGTGGATGAAGCACCGCCTGCTGAAGCCGGCGGGCCCAGCGAAGCCGGGAGGTGAAGACGCGATCGAGGGAGTCGGAAATTTTTCGAGAGCACGAATCCCAATCCAGATTTCCAGCCGACCAAGCCGATAAAGGTCCGGCCGCAAGGAACGCGCCCTCCACGGCCATGGACATGCCGTTGCCGGTGAGCGGGGGAATCATGGTGAGGGCGTCTCCCACCCGAACCCCGGCTTGGGCGGAGGCCCGACAAGGATGCAAAGAAAGGGCGGAAACCGAGGAGAGGGACTTTTCATCCCAACGGGCGTCCTTGAGTCGACGGTAAAGGGCCGAACCCGGCTGACCCATCAACCAGCCTCGCCATTGCCGTGCCAATTCGGGGATGGTTCCCCGGGTGCGAAAAAGGCCGCAGACGTTCACGCGGTTTTCCTCCACGGCGCAAAGGCCGACGTAGCCATGCGGGGTCAGATGCATCTCCAGGTCGTTTCCCATGGGCAGATCCAGGGCATGCGCCTTGAGACCGATCCAGCGCCAGCCCTCCTCGCGAATCGCCGGTTTGCGGCCGGTAGCCGTCACCCAGCCCTCTGCCTGGCTGGACTCTTGCCGGGTCCGGACGTGGAGGGCTCCGCCGGAGCGGGAGAATTCCCGGGCCAGCAGTTCATCCAAACGATGGCGGGAGATGCAAACAGCCGGTCGGGGCAGGGTTTGCCCCGGCAACGCCTGGTTGCCGCGAAAGATCATGAGACCGGAAGAACTCCGGGCGCCGGCCTTGCGCAAGGCCTTTTCAGGAAGCATGGAGAAAAGAAGATCCCTTCCCTTTCCGCTGAGGTATTCCCCGCAGACGCGGTGGCGGGGGTAGGAGCCGGATTCGAAAAGTTCGACAGGGACACCCGTCTGGCGAAGCCGCAGACCCAAGGTCAGTCCGGCCAGACCGCCCCCGACGATGTGCACCGTTTTCATCCGGTTTTTATGGAGGAAAAAAAGTGGGTGAAGGGTCCGGCCTCTTTCTCCAAAAGGTGCCAACCCGTTCGGTGCGGCCAGAGAAGACCTAGCTCCTTTTCGGCAAATCCAGCTTCCACACTGGCGCGGGCATCGTGGCGGGTGACGGGGTGACAGCCGATCAAGCCGAGGGCTTGGGCTGCCCACCCGGCCAGGCGGCCACGCCGGGGCTCGGCCGCGGCAAAGGAACCGGTTTTCCGGGCCAAGGCCGAAAACAGACGCGTGATTCCCGGATCGGGGAGGTGATGGAGAAAGAGGTTGGCCAAAGCGGCATCGAGGGGCGGCCCCTCCTCAATCCACTCAGAAACGTCGGCTGTGATCACGGTCGGGAGCCAGTTGCAGCGTCGCAGGTGGGTGAGGGTGGATTCCGGAACGACGGGCTGACGATCGACAAAAAAAATTCGGGCCCCGTGTCCGCCTTTCGGGTAGACGCGCAAAAGGATGGTGCCGAGGAGCGAGCCGTCGCCGGCGCCGAGGTCGGCGAGGGAAGCAGGTGGACGCACCGGGTAATTTTCGGAAAACCAGCGAGTCCAGAGACGAATCTGGCCGAGAAGGGGATGAAGGCGCTGGAGATCCCGGCGACTAGCCTGAGCGGCGGGATCCGTGGGAGAGAGGGTGTCGAGAATTTCGGGAGTTAGACGGCGGGCTTTCAACGCCGCACCTCCAGAAAGGCCCCGAAGCTGGAAAAGCCCGCGCCAAAAGAGGCCAGCCACCAAAGACCGTCCGGAACACCGTTTTGCAAAGCGGCCTGCAGGGCGAAAAGACAGGAGGGGCTGCTCATGTTGCCGTGGTGGAGCAGAACGGAGGAGCTCGGTTCGGTCTGTTTTTCTGTCAGGCCAAATTCGCGTCGCAGCGCACGCAGGACCTCCCGGCCCCCGGCATGCCAGATCCATCCGGTCACCTCGGCCGGATTTCGCCCATGCTGTTGGCAGGCGCGGTCAAACACCGTGCGGGCGTGGCGGGCGGAAAGGGAGGGAACCTCCGCCGAGAGAAGATTCCGCAACAAACCGCGGCGATGGTCGAAACGCAGGTGTTCGCGATGCTCCGGGGCGGAATGGCGGGCTGAGCCGGTCCATTGGACGGAAGGCCCCTTTTGGGGTGGTTCGGTCCCAAGCACCACGGCGGCGGCCCCATCGCCGAAGAGGCAGGCGCTGATCAAAACCCCCGGATCGTCGTCGAGGTAGGAGGCGGCGGAGCAAATCTCCACGCAAGCCACCAGAACACGGCGGGCGCCGCCCGATTGGAGCAGGGAGGCGGCCTGATCCAGCGCGGGGAGTGCGGCCCCGCATCCCTGGCCGACGAGATCCAAAAGCTTGGCGGTAGGAGGCAGGCGGAGGCTTTCCGCAACGTAACTGGAAAGCCCTGGGCAAAGATAGCCCGTACAGGTTGTCACGATCAGGGCATCCATCTGGTCGGCGGTCAGGAAAGAATTTTCCATCGCCTGGCGCGCGGCGGAGGCGGCGAGCGCGGGGGCGTGCTGACGGAAACGCGCCATCATGGAGTCAGGTTGAAACTCAAAGGCCTCCTTGACCTCCTGCAAGGCGAGATGGCGGCGTTCGATGCCGTTTTTGCCCGAGAGCACCTTGCGCAGGAGTTGGCGGGATTTCTCGGTCAGACCGGCAAAGGTGGCGTCGGACTCCAATGTTCGCAGGACCTCAGCCTGGGCAAAGGAGCGGGCAGGCACGGCGAAGCCAAGGGATTGGAGGTACATGGGTGGGGGGATGGCGAGAGGTTTACCTAAGACTACAGGGTCCAGGCGGTAGGCTAGAGGAAGATTAGGGATTTAGCTTTTTTCGTCCTGGGTGATGAAGGGAAGAGGTTGAGTTGCCGCTTGGGGATTTCCGTTTTGAATCAGAGGAGTTTGCGGAGTTGGGCGAGGGTGCGGGTGTTGACGATATCCCCAGCCCGAAGCCAGCCCTTGCGGGCGACGGTGGTGCCGAGGTCCAGAAAACGGAGGTGTTCGGTCTTGTGCGCGTCCGGATTCAGACAGCAGAGAATGCCCAGATCGCGGGCGCGGTGCCACCAGCGCCAGTCCAGATCGAGGCGCCACGGGTTGCAGTTGAGTTCGATCCAGGTCCCGGTGGCGGCGGCAGCCTCCAAAACTTTGGGAAGGTTGACGGGGTAGGGCTCCCGTTCCAGAAGAAGGCGACCCGTGGGATGGCCCAGACAGGTCACGTGGGGATTTTCCATCGCGCGGATCAGCCGGGCGGTGTTCTCCTTTTCATCCGAACTGAACCCGGCGTGGATGGAGGCGATGACGTAGTCGAGCTCCGCCAGCACCGAATCGGGAAAATCCAGCTTCCCGCCCTTGAGGATGTCGCATTCGGTGCCGGCCAGAAGGACGCAGGCCGGCTTCTTGCGGTTATAGGCGCGGATGGCCTCGATCTGGGTGAGAAGCTTTTTTTCGTCGAGACCGTGGGCCTGAAAAGAGGAGCGGGAGTGATCGGCGATCCCCAGCCATTGCAGTCCGAGGTTGGCAGCGGCCTGGGCCATGGCTTCCAGAGTGTCCTGGCCATCGCTGGCGATCGTATGGTTGTGAAGGCAGCCCCGGATTTCTTCCCGCGTCACCAGGGTGGGCAGCTTTTTTTTCTCCGCGGCGGGGATTTCCCCCATGTCCTCGCGAATTTCGGGGGGCATGTACTCCAGTCCCAGCGCACGGTGGAGGTCCTTTTCCTCCTTCAGGGAGACGGGTTTTTTCGAGCCCTCGGCGAACAACCCCCATTCACTGAGGTGCATGCCCCGTTCAATCGCCCGCTGGCGCATGGCGATGTTGTGCTCCTTGCAGCCGGTGAAATGCGCCAGGGCCGTGGCCCAAGCCTCCGCGGGAACCACCCGTAGATCACAGGGGAGACCGCCAGGAAGCAGGACACTCGACTTGGTTTCGCCATGGGCCACGACCTTTTCCACCAGAGGGGAGGAGGTGAATGCTTTCATGACTTCCTTGGGACGGGCCGAAGCGGCGATCAGGTCGAGATCCTTGACCACCTCCTTGCCCCGACGAAGGCTGCCGCCGATATCCGCTTTTTGAACGGCCGGGCACTTTTTCAGGGAGGCAAGGAGATCGTGGGCCACCGGCAGGACGTCCCCCAGCCGGTGAAGTTTTCCGTAAGCGGCCCGCCGGGCCATGGCCTCCAAAAGATTGGCGGCGGTTTTTTCCCCGAAACCCTCGAGCAAGGCCAGACGACCGTCGCGGCAGGCTTTCTCGAGGCTCTCTTGCGACTCGATCTTCAGTTTTTCCCGGAGGACCTTGAGCTTCTTGGGGCCGAGACCGGGCAGGTCGAGCAGGGAAAGCAGGCCGGAGGGAATGGAGGCGCGGAGATTTTCGAGGTAGGGAAGCTTGCCGGTGGTGACCAGGGTGGTGATCTTTTCCCGGAGAGCCTCGCCGATGCCGGGGAGGTTCCCGAGCTTTTCGGTCCGGACCAGCTCCTCCAGGTCGGCCGGTGCGGTTTCCAGCGTGCGGGCGGCGGTCTGGTAGGCCCGGCATTTGAACGGGTTTTCACCCTGAAGCTCCAGAATGGTGCCGATTTCCCGCAGAGCAGAGGCGGCCTCGTCCTTGGTCATGGGAAAAATGTAGTCGTTTTTCACGCCCAAGGGAGACGAAAGGCAGGGTTGCAGTTGCCTGCCTCATGGGGAAGGGCGATGCTTTGGGTGTCATCCCATGAGCGCCGCGTTCAACGACTACGTGCTGACGACCAGCCTGGAACAAGGTTGGGTGACGAACGAGCAGGCCGACCAGGTGCGGGTGGTGCTGTCCGCCAACCCGGCGGTAGCAGCCCTGGACCTGATGGAAGAGCAGCAACTGCTGCCTTCGGAGCATGTGAAAATCCTGCGGGATCTGATTGCCCAAGCGGGAGGAGAAGGGGAACAGGACCCCGGTGTGATCCGGGCCTATCTGGAGACGGCGGTGCAGATGGGTGCGAGCGATCTGCATCTTGGGCCCGATGCCCCGGCCTTAGTGCGGGTGT
The DNA here is from genome assembly GCA_964623555.1 of uncultured Akkermansia sp. Classification (GTDB taxonomy): domain Bacteria; phylum Verrucomicrobiota; class Verrucomicrobiia; order Methylacidiphilales; family Verrucolacustridaceae; genus Verrucolacustris. The sequence goes on from CAZURF010000004.1 coordinate 35,571, forward strand.
ACGGGCAACTGGTTCCTCTGGAGGGGGCCGGGGCCCGGCAACTGGCCAAGGCGGAGACCGAGCAGTTGGCCCGGTCCTTTCTGACTCCCAAACAGACGGCCAAGGTTGAGGAGCTCGGCTCGATCGACTTTTGTTATGATGCGTCCGGACTCGGCCGGTTCCGAACCAGCGTGGTCAGGCAGCGACGGGGTTGGGAATCCGTGTTTCGGGTCATTTCCTCCAAAATCCGAACCATGGATGAGCTGGGTCTGCCTCCGGTCCTGAAGACACTGACGCGCTACCACAATGGTCTGGTGCTGGTCACGGGCGCGGTCGGCAGCGGAAAGTCCACGACCCTGGCCGCCATGGTTGACCACATCAACAAAGAGAGAAAGGACCACATCATCACCCTGGAAGATCCGATCGAGTATGTTTTTACGCCGGCGGGGTGCCAGGTGTCCCAACGGGAAATCGGAAACAATTCCCAAAGCTTCTCCTCCGCCCTGCGGGCCTCCCTGCGTGAGGATCCCGACGTGATCATGGTGGGGGAAATGCGCGACCTGGAAACGATTTCCCTGGCCATCACCGCGTCGGAAACGGGGCACCTGGTGCTGGGCACGCTCCACACCAGCACCGCGGCCCGGACCTTGGACCGTCTGCTGGATGTCTTCCCGATCGACCAGCAGGCGCAGATCCGCACGATGGTCAGCGAATCCCTGCGGGGCATTGTTTGTCAGCAGCTGATTCCCCGGAAGGACGGAAACGGGAGGGCCCTCGCGCTGGAAGTCCTAGTCAACAACCCGGCGGTGGGGAACCTGATCCGCGAGGCCAAAACCTTCATGTTGCCCGGTGTCATGCAAACCGGGAAAAAACTCGGCATGCGCCTGATGGATGACAGCCTGCAGGAGCTGTTGGATCAAAATCTGATCACCCCGGAAGAGGCCTACCGCCGGGCGGAAAACAAAAAGGCCTTTGCGGCGTCTTTCGCCGGACAGCAAAAATGAACCACCCTATTGACGAATTTTTCGGGGCATTGGTGGAGCGGGGGGGGAGCGACCTGCACCTTTTGGAAAGCCAGCCGCCGAAAATCCGGCGGCATGGGGAAGTCATGCCGATCCGGGACGAGCCGTTGACCCGCGAGGAGATGGTGCGACTGCTTCAACCCATTTGTTCCCCGCCGGCCTGGAAAAAGTTTTTGGAGACCGGGGATCTCGATTTCGCCTACGAGATGGACGAGGCCAACCGCTTCCGCTGCAACTTCTACAAGCAACTCCACGGCCTGGGCGCGGTTTTCCGGATCATCCCCACCAAAATCAAAACCCTCCAGGAGCTCGGGGTGCCACCGGTGATCGAGGGTTTCGGGGACTTCAAATCCGGCTTGGTGCTGGTGACCGGGCCGACCGGCTCCGGGAAATCCACCACCCTGGCGGCGGTCGTGGATTCCATTAACACCAAGTATTCGCGTCACATTGTGACCATTGAGGAGCCCATCGAGTTTGTGCATCCCAACAAGAAATCGGTCATCACGCAGCGAGAGGTCCCCAACGAGACGCCGAGTTTTGCCACCGGCCTGAAAGCGGCCCTGCGCGAGGATGCCGACGTCGTTCTCGTCGGCGAGATGCGGGACCTGGAAACCATTGCCTTGGCCCTGACCGCGGCGGAGACCGGTCTTCTGGTTTTTGGAACCCTCCACACGAACAACGCCCGCAAAACGGTGGACCGTATCATCGACGCCTTTCCGAGTGACCAGCAGGAGCAAATCCGGACCATGCTGGCCAACTCCTTGCGGGCGGTCTGTGCCCAGTTGTTGCTCAAGAGGTCGGATGGCGGAGGCAGGTTGGCGGTGAACGAAATCCTGGTCTCCAACAACGCCGTGGCGGCGATCATCCGTGAAGGGGCCACCATGAAACTCAACGACGTCCTGAAAACAGGCAAAGCGGAGGGAATGCAGCTGATGGATGACGCGATCGCCGGGCATCTGCAGGCCGGAAGGGTTTCTCCGATGGAGGCCTACATGAAGGCGATCGACAAACAGCGTTTTCAGGAGCTTTTGCCCAAAGATTCGGGGATTGGATGAGCTGCGAGCGGACGGTTCCGGAGATTCTCGACCGCGCCATCCGACATTGCCGGGATCGCCGGGAATTGAGTTCCGGGGAAGCGGAGGATTTGGCCAGCACCCTGGCGGAGGTGTCCGTTCCGGATCAGGCCAAGGTCGACTTTCTGTTGGCGTGGGCTGAGAAGGGGGAAACCGCCAGCGAGTTGGCCGGACTGGCCCGCGCCTTTCTGGGAAAGGCAAAACCGGCGGGGTTGACCGGCCGCTGGGGCGGGCTTCCCCTGGCCGACACCTGCGGGACGGGCGGCGGGGGAAGATCGATCGTCAATATTTCCACGGCGGCGGCGATGGTGGCGGCGGCCGCGGGGGTTCCGGTGGCCAAGCACGGGAACCGCGGAGTCACGCGACCCAGCGGTAGCGCGGATGCCCTGACGGTTTTGGGGGTGGCGGCGGCCCGGGATGCGGGGGAGTTGGCGGACTGTCTGGGCCAGGTGGGCTGCGCTTTTCTCTTTGCCCCGAATTTTCACCCGGCTTTTGCCGGGGTGGCGGGAGCCCGTAAAACCCTGGCCGGCCAGGGGAAGCGAACCGGGTTTCACATGCTGGGGCCGCTGGTGAATCCGGTGCGCCCGGAGGTGCGGATGATCGGGGTGTTCCGGGAAGAGGATATGGAAAAGTTAGCCGGGGCCCTCGAAAGGCTGGGGTGTCCAGCTTTTGCCGTGATTTTTGGGGAGGATGAAAAAGGGGCCCCGCTGGGGGAGCTTTCGCCGCTGGGCAGAAACCGGTTGGTCGGACGACTTCACGGGAAGTCTTTTGACCTGGAGGAGGCAAGGACCCAGGACGCGCGTGGCGATTCCCGGGATTGGGAAGCGGGGGATGCCAAACAAAGCGCTGCCAAGATCACGGAAGTGCTGGAAGGCGGCGGACTTCCGGCCGTCCACGATGCCGTGGTTTGGAACGCCGGCGTGATTCTCTGGCTGGCGGGTCAGGCCAAGGACTGGGGCGAGGGAAGAAAGAAGGCGGACGAAACGATCCGGAAGGGGGCGGCCAGGGCGCTTTTGGAGAGGTGGAGGACGTGGAGTCGAGGAAGACTCGCTTGAGAAGATAAAAGATTCGAGAACCCATAAGGGGCTTGGCTTTTTAGGCGTTCGTCATGGAGGTAGCTTGGCAGTTTCGAGCCACCCTCCATGACGAAGGGCTAGGCGGCTAAACGGCTTCTCCGAGGAAGGGGTTGGAGACTTTTTCACGCCCAACGGTGGTGGCGGGGCCGTGGCCGGGATAGACCATGGTGCGTCCGGGCAAGGTCAGGATTTTTTTGCGGATGCCGTCCAGAAGTTGGTCGCGGTCGCCTCCCGGAAGATCCCAGCGGCCGACGCCATCAGCAAAAAGCACGTCCCCGCCGTAAAGTTGGCCGGGGGCGGGCAGGTAGAGACAAAGGCTTCCCGGGCAGTGGCCCGGAACCAGAAGGAGTTTGGCATCGGCCCAGGCAGCGGGAACGGGGCCGGCTTCCTCCAGCAGTTCGGTGGCGCGGATCGGGCGGAGCCGTTGGGGGAGGCCGAAGGCGAGCATCGAGTCGGGCTCCAGGCACAGGAACGCGGTATCGGGATGGTAGTAGACCGGGCAACCGGCCCAGTCTGCCAAATCCGCGGCATCCCAGATGTGGTCCCAATGGCCATGGGTGAGAAGAAGGGAGTCCGGTTTCAGTTTTTTCCTTTTGAGAAAATCGAGGAAGCCTTCCGGGGCGTCGATGGCGAGGCGGTGGCCGCCGAGTTCGACCACGTAGGCGTTCGTGGCGGCGAGGCCGCCGCAGTAGCTCAAGGGTTCGGGCATGGGTCCTTCTTCTTAAGGCCACTCGTTTACATTTACGATGATCTTTAAGTTGGCCAAAAAACGTGGAGCCGGCGGGTTGGAGATGGGCAAGGGAGACGGTAGGATGCATGTAATGAAGATTTTTTGGGTGGCCGGGTTTCTTGCTTTGGTTGCGGGCGGGGTGTGGGCGGAGGAAAAACCCAAGGAAGAGAAAAAAGAGGAGCCGGTGGGGCTAAGTGCGGAGGAGAACCTGAAATTGGGACGGGGGATGGCTTTTCAGGCTTTTGCCGCGGAGCAACAAGAGGCATGGAGGGCGGCGAAGGACCTATACAGTGCGGCCCTGGAAAAAGCTCCGGAGATTCCCTGGATCCGGCTGCGGCGCGGGTTTTGTCTGGTGAAACTGGAGGACAGGGAAGCGGCCCGGCTGGATTTTGAAAAAGCCGTTTCGCAGGGAATTTCGAAAGACAAGAATGATGCCAGCAACGATCTGCAGAGTCTGATCACCTTGCGGTCAAAGGCGGGGCCGATGGCGGAGTTCCGGGATCCCAAGGCGGCGATCGCCCTCTCGATCCGTTTAGTGGATCTGGACCGCAACACGGACAACATTTTATTGGAGGCGGCCTGTTTGGCGGAGTCGGACCAGTACATGCGGGCCCAGGAGCTTTTGGTGGCGAGGTTGCGGGAAGTGGAGGTTGCGGAGGAGAAGGTCCAGTTAAAGGAAGCGATCGAGACCTTCCGGCGGCAGAGCAAATTCGGGCCGGCCCTGGAAGGACTGGAGTTGGAGAAGGAGGGAAAGTTTCTCGAGGCGTTGGACCGGTACACGGCCGTGCTGGACCAGGCTCCGGACACGGCGTGGGTGCTCGTGCGGCGGGCCCACTGTTTGGCGCGGACGGGAGATCCGGCGGGGGCCAAAGCGGACCTGCGTCGGGCGACCCGGCTGATCCCGGAGACCGCGACTGACCGGGTGATGCTGGCGTGGGCCAAAGCGACCTGTCCTTATCTGGAATACCGGGACGGGGCGGGGGCGGTGAGCCTGGCCAAACGGGCGCTGCAGGATGAGCCGCTCATCCAGACGTACGGAATTTTGGCCGCGGGGTACGCGGAACTGGGGGATTTCCGCAAGGCGCAGGAGACCGTCATGCTGGCCTTGAGCAAGGGACCAACGGCCGAGGAAAAGAAAATGTTGGAGGAGAAACTGGAGCAGTTCCGGGAAAAAAGGGTTCGGCGGGAAGAGTGGGCACCCCGGGCGGAGACGGCCGACCCCGCCTAAGGTTTGGTCGCGCTGGTTTTTTCGTCTAGCACGACAAGGATGTCATGGAGATGGATTCTCGTCGCCGGGTTTCTGGCCGGGTGTGGAAAGGCAAGGATGAATCAGGCCCACCTGATTGACCGGGAGCTTTTTTTTGGAAATCCGGCTCTGGCGAGCCCGCAAGTTTCGCCGGACGGGCGATGGGTGGCCTTTCTCAAGGAAAGGAACGGCATTCTGAACGTGCACTTGGTCGCCTGGGGTCAGCCCCTCGCCGACGCCCGGGCCTTGACGGACGAAAAAGAGCGACCCCCGGCGGGCTTTACCTGGACCCGGGACAGCCGGTACCTGCTGGTATCACAGGATTCCGGCGGGGATGAAAATTACCGGTTGCGGAGGCTGGATATGACCGCTCCGGCGGAGGCGGCGACCGGGCTGCCCTCCGCCCAGGAGGTTCCCTTGCGCCAAGGGGCCCGCGCGATGGTGATGGCTTTGCCCAAGAGCCGGCCCGGCGAGGCGTTGTTGCTGGTGAATGAGCGGGATGAAAAGTTTTTCGATGTGGAATCGCTGACGATCGATACCCTGGAAAAAAGACCGGTTTGGGAAAACCGGGAGGGGTGCGCGGATATCATTGTCGATCTGGACGGAAAGGTCCGGATGGCCACCCGGATGCGGGCGGACGGGGGCACGGAACTTTTCCGGGTGGAGGGGAAGCGGCTGTCTCCCCCGATCCTGACGGCGACCTGGCGGGAAGGCATGGGAGGATTTCGTTTCCGGCCCGGTAACCGGACCGCCTATCTGGAGACCAACGTCGGGGAGGAGCATGACCTTTCCTTCCTCGCGGAGATCGACCCGCGGACCGGGGAGTTGCAAAAGCTGGAATCCGATCCGCTGGGCCGAGTCGACATTTCCCGGGCCGCCTTTTCCGAGGCGACGGACGAGCTGGTCGGCACGGTTTATTTGGATGACCGGAAACGGAACTACTGGCGGGACGCGGCCTTCGAGTCCGATTTCCAGCATTTGCGGGACCAATTTCCGGGGCAGGAAGTGGGACTGGCCGACATGTCAGGGGACGACCGCAAGTGGATGGTGCTGGTCACCGCCGACACGGATCCCGGCACCTACTATTTTTTTCACCGAGACGGGCGCCATCTGGTGAAGTTTGGCGAGTTGCGTCCGGATCTTCCCCGAGACCGGCTCTCTTCCATGATGCCGATCCGCTACGCCTCCTCGGATGGAATGGAGATTCCCGCGTATCTCACCCTGCCCAGCCACCGGGAAGGCCGGAATCTCCCGCTCCTGGTGATGCCCCACGGGGGACCTTGGGCCCGGGATTACTGGGGCTACAACGGCAACGCGCAGTTTTTTGCCAACCGGGGTTTGGCCGTGCTGCAGCCCAATTTCCGGCAGTCGACCGGTTACGGGAAAAAGTTTTATGCGGCTGGGCGGCACCAGTGGGGCGAAAAGATGCAGGATGATTTGACGTGGGGGGTGAAGCATCTGGTGGAAAAGGGGATTGCCGATCCCAAGAGGGTGGCCATTTACGGAGGGAGTTATGGCGGCTATGCGGCCCTGGCGGGTCTGGCCTTTACCCCTGAACTTTACGCGGCGGGAGCTTCCTTCGTCGGTCCTTCCAACCTTTTCACCCTCTTGAATTCGATTCCCCCGTATTGGGAATCGGTCCGGCGCCAGTTCGATTACTTCGTGGGAAATCCCAAGGAACCCGAGGATCAGGAAAGGCTGCGGCGCCAGTCCCCCCTCTTTTCGGTCGACAAGATGAAGGCGCCTTTATTGGTGGTCCAAGGCGCCAACGATCCCAGGGTGAAGAAGGCGGAATCCGACCAGATTGTGGGAGCGTACCGCCAAAAAGGCCAGGCGGTGGAGTATTTGGTGGCGGAGGATGAGGGGCACGGGTTCGCGCGACCGGACAACCGGCTGGCCGCGATGCTGGTTTTGGAGCGGTTTCTCCACCGGCACGTGGGGAGCGATCTGCAACCGGATGCGCCCCGGTGGATGGAAAATAAAGCGGAGAGTTTGGCGAAGGCGGGCGAGTTTTCCTCCCCGAAATAGATTTCAGCTGCGGGTTTTGGTTTGGGCTGTCATGGCGTTGGCTGGCCTCAGGGTGGACAAATTCACAGGTGGTTTTTCAGAGGAGAAAGCCCCCTTTTCCCTCAAGTTGTTCACAATTATTTTTTAAGCCAATCCGAATGGATTTGGTTGTTTTCCCGGCACCCAATATTAATGATTCCAGTTCATTGAAAGAACAGAGTCTGGTGAGGGAGGCGAAAGCTTGCTCTCACT
>CAZURF010000005.1:0-40630 GCA_964623555.1 uncultured Akkermansia sp.
GCCCAGCAGATCAAGGAGATCGTTTCGCCCTCGCTCCAACTCGCCATCGTCATCGGCGGCGGCAACATCTGGCGCGGCGCCCCGGCCGCCGGCGAAGGCCGGATGGACCGCAACACGGCCGACTACATGGGCATGCTCGCCACGGTCATCAACTCCCTCGCCCTCCAGGACGCCCTCGAACAGGCCGGCGTCCAGACCCGCGTGATGACCGCCATCGAGATGAAAAACGTCGCCGAACCCTTCATCCGCCGCCGCGCCCTTCGCCATTTGGAAAAAGGCCGCGTGGTCATCTTCGCCGCCGGCACGGGACATCCCTTCTTCTCCACCGACACCACCGCCGCCCTTCGCGCGAGTGAGATCGGTGCCGACACCCTCCTCAAGGCCACCAAGGTGGACGGCATCTACGACAGTGATCCCCGCACCAATCCCCGCGCCCACCGTTTTCAAACCATCACTTACGGCGACGCGCTGCGCCGGCGTCTCAAGGTCATGGACTCCACCGCCTTTTCCCTCTGCATGGACAACCGGATCCCGATCGTGGTGTTCGACGTTTTCCGCGAGGGAAATCTCCGCGCCGCCGCGACCGGACGGCCGGTGGGGACAAGAGTCATTGCGGGAGATTAGACCGAAGATTTTTCGTTTACGGTTACGATTGGCCCCCTCAGACCTACCCTCGCCCATCCGTATCAGTCGCTCCGCGAGGGATTGTCATTCCGCTGATGCGGGGAGATTTACCGCAGAGGCGCCGAGGGCGCAGAGGTTGATTGGATTTGTGAAAGGGCAAAAGGCCCAAAGCCTCTTGGCACGAATTCTAACCAAAAGGAACTCAGCGAACTCTGCGTCTCAGCGGTAAAAACAAGGAAGGCCAAAGGCTGACTTCTTTCTTCCTGCTTCCCGCCTGTTTTCTTAAGCTTTCAGGCTTATGTCGGCCCCGAAATTAAACGTTTCCGATGTCGCCACGCTGGCCCGCTTGGCGTTGACGAAGGAGGAGACGGAAAAATTCACGGCCCAGCTCGGGCAGGTGCTCGCCCACATGGAGGCGCTGGCCAAAATCCCCACGGAAAACGTTCCGGAGGTCCATCCGCCTGAACATCCGGTCCTTCGCCAAGACGTCCCCTCGCCCAGCCTGCCCGTCGAAATCGCCCTCTCCAACGCCCCGGCCCAGGCCAACGACCTGATCGTCGTCCCGAAAATCGTCGAATGAGCCTGGCCCACGAGACGGTCGCCTCGCTCCGCCGGCGACTTGCGAAGAAGGAGATCAAGTCCCGCGAAATCGTCACCGACCTCCTCAAGGAGATCGACGCCCACGAAAAGACGATCCACGCCTACACCCAAATCGATCACGAATCGGCCCTCAAGGCGGCCGACCAAGCCGATGTTTCCCTGCCGCTCGGAGGAATTCCGATCGCGTTAAAGGACAACCTCAACGCCACCGGCGATCCCTGCACCTGCTCCTCGAAAATCCTGGAAGGATACAAGGCCCCCTACGACGCCACGGCCGTGGCCCGCTTGCGTCAGGCAGGAGCTGTTTTTCTCGGGCGAACCAACATGGACGAGTTTGCGATGGGCTCCTCCACGGAGAACTCGGCTCTGGGGGTGACCCGAAACCCTTGGGACTCCTCCCGGATTCCCGGGGGATCCTCCGGAGGCTCGGCAGCAGCAGTGGCGGGCCGGATCGCGTTGGCCGCCCTGGGTTCCGACACGGGTGGCTCGATCCGGCAACCGGCCGCCCTTTGTGGGTGCGTTGGCCTGAAACCCACTTACGGCCGGATCTCCCGGTATGGACTGGTGGCCTTTGCCTCCTCCCTCGATCAGATCGGGCCCCTGACCCGGACAGTGGAAGATTCAGCACTCCTTCTATCTTCCCTGGCCGGACACGACCCCCGGGACAACACCACCGACCCCCGCCCCCCGGAAACCTTCCTCGCCAAGCCGACCAACTCAGTCAAAGGCCTCAAGGTCGGTCTGCCCAAGGAGTATTTTATCCCGGGCATGGACGGTGAGACAGAACAGGCGGTGCGGGCGGCGGCCGACTGGTTCCAGAAGAACGGGGCCGAGATCAAGGAGGTCTCCCTTCCCCTCACCCCGTCGGCCATCGCCGTTTACTATATCCTCGCGACAGCTGAGGCGTCGGCCAACCTGGCCCGCTTTGACGGGGTGAGGTACGGACGCCGGGCCGCCGATCCCCGTGACGTTCTGGATCTGTACCAGCGGACGCGGGAGGAGGGATTCGGCCCGGAAGTGAAGCGCCGGATCATCCTGGGAACCTTCGTCCTCAGCGCCGGCTACACGGACGCCTACTACCGCAAAGCCCAGAAGGTGCGGGGCCTGATCCGGCAGGATTTCGAAAAGGCGTTCCAGGGTTGTGATGTGCTCCTGACCCCGACCAGCCCGGAGCCGGCCTTCCAACTGGGCGAACGCACGCAGGATCCGCTGAAGATGTACCTGGCCGACGTGTTCACGATTTCCGTGAACCTCGCGGGCACCTGCGGAATCTCCCTCCCCTGCGGTTTCACGAAGTCGAACCTGCCGATCGGACTGCAGCTGATCGGCCCGCGCTTTGGCGAGGAAAAGGTCCTGCAGGCGGCGCACACCTTCGAGCAGGCACACGATTTCTGGAAAAGGATGCCGCCGCAGTGAGCACGAACGGAAAATGGGAGGCGGTGATCGGGCTGGAGGTGCATTGCCAGGTGCGCACCGCCACGAAGATGTTCTGTGGCTGCGCCAACCAGTACGGCGATGCGCCCAACACGCACGTGTGTCCGGTCTGCCTCGGCCTTCCGGGGAGCCTGCCGGTGCCGAACGAGGAAGCCATCCGCAAAACAATCCTGACGGGCCTCATGTTGGGATGCCGGATCGCCCCGGTAGCGCGGTTCGACCGGAAAAACTACTTCTATCCCGACATGCCGAAAAACTACCAGATCAGCCAGTACGACGACCCGCTCTGCGCCGGCGGGGCGGTGGGACTGGATATTTTCCAGTTTCCCAAGGAGCTCCAGGAGACGGAAGAGGCGCAGGCCCGGCGTAAAATCCGGCTGGTGCGGATCCATCTCGAGGAGGACGTGGCGAAGTCGTTCCACTTCGAGGAGCGCAGCGGGATCGACTTCAACCGGGCGGGCACGCCCCTGATGGAGATCGTGACCGAGGCGGATCTGCGGACCCCGGGTGAGGCGTTCGCGTTCTTGGGATCACTGCGCCAGATCCTTTGGGCCGGAGGCGTGAGCGATGCCGACATGGAGAAGGGGCAGTTGCGGTGTGACGTGAACATTTCCGTCCGTCCGGCGGGAGAGTCGAAATTCGGCACGAAGGTGGAGCTGAAGAATTTGAATTCGATCAGCGGGGTGCGGCGGGCGCTGGTGCACGAAATCGCCCGGCAAATCGCGGTGGTGGAGAAAGGCGGCAGCCTCGTCCAGGAGACGCGACGCTGGGACGACAACGCGGGGGCGACCTTCACGATGCGAACGAAGGAGCAGGCGCACGACTACCGCTACTTCCCCGATCCGGACCTGTTGCCGGTGCGGACCGACCGGGGATTGCAGGAGGCGGCCAAGAAATCGGTGCCGGAACTCCCGTCCGAGATGCAGGAGCGGTTGGTGAAGGATTTCGGGGTGACGGCCTACCAGGCGAGCGTGCTGGCGTGCGACCGGGTGCTCTGCGGCTACTACGAGAAGGCGGCGGCCGCGACCAAGAACAAGGCGGCGGTGGCCAACTGGATCCTGAACGACTTCCTCTCCACCCAGCCGGATCCGGCGACCACCCCGGTGAAACCGGAATATTTTGCGGAACTGGCGGATCTGGTGACCGCCGGAAAGATCAACAGCGCCCAGGGCAAGAAGGTGTTCGCGGAGCTGGTGGCAAATCCGGCCTCACCCCACGAGATCGTGAAAAAGATGGGGCTGGAACAGATCTCCGACACGGGAGCCCTGGCGGCGATGTGTGACGAGGCGATTGCGGCCAACCCGCGGAGCGTGGAGGACTACAAGGCCGGCAAGATGAACGCGATCAACGCGCTCAAGGGTTTCGTGATGAAAAAGAGCCAGGGAAAGGCGAATCCGGTGCAGATTGACGAGATTTTGAAACAAAAGTTGGGAGGCTGACGCCGGTTGGTGGAAAGAGGTTGGGAAACGAATTTTCCCAGCCTCTCGCCTGGCCCCCTGATCCCGCGGCTGGCCTGACGGCCACCCGTGATTGCTTCCCACCAAAAAGTGGGCGAACTTTCCCAAGGCCATGATTTCCAACGAAGCCTACGTGCTGGAACTCCTCCAAAACTCGGGGGCGGTTTCCCCGGAGGATTTGGCGGCCTGCCACCAGGAGGCGGCTCTCAACGGACACTCCACCTTGGAAGGGATCGTCCAAAAGGGCCTGATGACCCGCAATCAGATCCTGGAGTTTGTCGCCAAGGACTGCGGGATGGAGTTTGCCCCCTCCATTGAACATGTGGAGGAGGACGTGCTGGCCACGATCCCTGCCCCCGAAAGTCGCCGCTACCACGCCCTGCCCATTTTGCGCCTCCCGGCCGGACTGCGCGTGGCCATTCCGGATCCTCTCGATTTCGAAACCCTCGACGCGCTGCGTTATTTATTGAAGACGGACCTCGAACCGGTGGTGGTGCCCCTGGAAAAGATCGACGAGGCGATCATCAAGTATTTTGGCAAAACCGACGAATCTCTGCAGACCCTGATGGCCAACATGGGGGGGGACGAACTGCAGGTGAAGGCGGCCGCGGCGGGCGAGGCGGAGGGTGAAACCGAAGAGGGGGACGCCCCGATCATCCGGATGGTGTACGGCCTGATTCTGGAGGCCCACCGGCTCCGGGCGAGTGACATCCACCTCGAGCCGCTGGAGAAGCGGCTCCGGTTGCGCTACCGCATCGACGGCAACCTGCAGGAAATGCGGGACCCGCCCAAACGGCTGCAATCCAGCATCGTCAGCCGGATCAAGATCATGTCCAACATCAGCATCGCGGAAAAACGGCTGCCGTTGGACGGCCGCATCGCCCTAGCCACGGCCGACGGCCCGACGCTCGACCTCCGTGTCTCCACGGTTCCCACGATCCACGGCGAGTCGGTGGTGATGCGGATTTTGGACAAGAAGAACCTGATGCTCGGGCTGCCCGAGTTGGGCTTCTTCGCGGACGACCAGGCGATCATGGAGCGGGTCATCAACTATGCGGACGGGATCTTCCTCGTGACCGGGCCAACCGGCTCGGGCAAGTCCACCACCCTTTACGCCTGTCTAAACACGATCAACAAGCCCGACCGCAAACTGATCACCGTGGAGGACCCGGTGGAGTACCAGCTACCCGGCGTGAACCAGGTGGCGGTGAACAGCGAGATCGGGATGACGTTTGCCGCCGCCCTCCGCGCGATGCTGCGGCAGGCCCCCAACATCATCATGGTGGGGGAGATCCGGGACGTGGAAACGGCCTCCATCGCGATCAACGCCTCCCTGACGGGGCACCTGGTCTTCTCCACCCTGCACACCAATGACGCCCCCAGCGCCATCACCCGGTTGGTGGACATGGGGGTGAAGCCCTTCCTGGTTTCATCCTCCATCCGGGCGGTGCTGGCGCAGCGGCTGATCCGAAAAATCTGCCCGGACTGCAAGGAGCCTTACACCCCGACCGAGACGGAACTCCGGGCCCTCAACCTGAGTGCCGCCAGCCTGGCGGAGGCGCGCTTTGCCAAGGGGCGGGGGTGCGACCGCTGCCGCGGTACGGGTTACCGGGGCCGGGCCGGCATCTTTGAAATTTTTGTCGTGGACGACGAGATCCGCCATCTGATCAACGAAAACGCCCCGGTCTCCAAGATCCGGCAACGGGCCAGGGATCTGGGCATGCGCACCCTCCGGGAGGACGGCATCCGCAAGGTTTCCTCCGGCATGACCACCCCGGAGGAAGTGATTTCCGCCACCATGGGAGACAAGGAGTAGCCATGGACACCCGCCTCGTCCTTTCCTTTTTGGAAGAGCAGAATCTGATCACCCCGGATCAGTCCCGGGAGATTGCGGAGGAACAGAGCCGGAGCGCCAAGCCGGTGGAAACGATTGTCGCCAATTTCGGCATTCTTCAGATTCCCCAGTTGCTGGAAAAAATTTCGGACAGCCTGGGCCTGCCGATGATTCCGGATCTCCAGGGAGTGGAGTTCAGCCCGGAACTGCTGGCCAAAATTCCTCCGCACACCGCCCGCAACCTCGGGGCCCTGCCCGTAGCCGCCGACGGACTAACGCTGACGGTGGCGTTGGTGGATCCGCTGGCTCCGCAGACCATCGAGGACCTTCGTTTTGCCACCGGCATGGAGGTGGTGCAGGTGGTGGCCCCGCCGGATCAGGTGCAACCCCTGGTGGAACGCCACTACGGAACAACGGAAAACAACATTGAGGAGCTGATCAGCGAGCTGGAAAAGGCCCCGGAAACCACTCTCGGAGCCGAGGGCATCGATCTGAACGAGGCGGGAAGCGCCCCGATCGTGAAATATGTGAACACGGTGATCGCCCGCGCCATTCAAGCCAAGGCGAGCGACATTCATTTCGAACCCTTCGAAAAGGAATTCAAGATCCGTTACCGGGTGGACGGGGCGCTTTACGAAATGGCCCCGCCCCCCCGCCGGCTGGCCGTGCCCCTCACTTCCCGCATCAAGGTGATGGCCAACCTCAATATCGCGGAACGCCGCGTCCCCCAGGACGGCCGCATCCAGACCCTGTTGGGGGGACGGAACGTGGATTTGCGCGTCTCCACCCTGCCCACCCAATACGGGGAAAGCGTCGTGCTGCGCGTTCTGGACCGTTCCGTGGTGAACCTGGATCTGGAAAAACTGGGAATTCCCAAAACCATTTTTGATTACGTCTGCGAGACCATCGAAAAACCCAACGGAATCTTTATCGTCACCGGGCCGACCGGCTCCGGCAAAACGACCACGCTCTATTCCTGCCTCGGCCGGGTGAACACGATCGATACCAAAATCCTGACCGTGGAAGACCCAGTGGAGTATGAGCTCGAGGGCATCATCCAGGTTCCCGCCAACGAGGGAATCGGGCTGACCTTCGCCCGGGCTCTCCGCGCCTTTTTGCGGCAGGATCCTGATAAGATCCTGGTCGGCGAGACCCGCGACCTGGAAACCGCGCAAATCGCGATCCAAGCCAGCCTCACGGGGCACCTGGTCATGACCAGTCTGCACACGAACGATGCCGCCGGAGCCGTCACCCGGTTGTTGGACATGGGCGTGGAGCCGTTCCTGATGGCGGCGACGATGGAAGGCATCCTGGCCCAGCGTCTGCTGCGCCGCGTCTGCAAGGACTGCCGGACCCCTTTCCGCCCCAAGGAGGAGGTTTTGGCCCAGATCGGCCTGACGCCTTCGGAAGTCGGGGATCGTCCCTTTTATTTCGGCAAGGGCTGCGAGACCTGCAACGGCACCGGATATCGCGGGCGCGTCGGGATCTACGAACTGCTGGATATCCGCGAGCCGATCCGCCAGCTCATCAATGAGCGTGCGCCTTCGGTCGTGATCCGCCAAAAAGGGATTGAACTGGGCATGACCACCCTGCGACAAGACGGCATCCGCAACATCCTCGAGGGGTGCACCACCCTCGAGGAAGTGCTGAAATACACCTGATCCTATGCCTCTCTTTGCCTACACCGCCGTCGATGCCCAGGGCAAAACCCACCAGGGAACGGTCGAGGCCAACAACGCCGCCGACGCGGCCGCCGCGATCAAAAAGCAGGGCCGCTTCCCCACCAATATCGCCGAGACTTCCGCCGAGGCCAAACCCAAGGGCAAGGGGCTCTCCCTCAGCTTTTCCCTGGGGGGCGCCAAGGGCACCGGCAAGGTTCCGGCCAAGGTCCTCACCGTCTTCACCCGCCAGCTCTCGACGCTGATCAGCGCGGGCCTGCCTCTCCTGCGCAGCTTGCGGACCCTGAGCAAACAGGAAAAAAACGCCAACCTGAAAAAGATCATGGCTGGCCTGGCGGAATCCGTGGAGGGTGGAACCACCTTCTCCGAAGCCCTGGCCCAGCATCCCAAGGCCTTTAACAAGTTGTATGTAAACATGGTCAAGGCCGGCGAATTGGGCGGCGTGCTGGAAATCGTCCTCACCCGCCTGGCCGAGTTTGCCGAAAAAAGCCAGCGGATCCGCGGCAAGGTCACCTCGGCGATGGTCTATCCGGCCGTCGTCCTGACGATCGCCGTCGCGATCGTGACCTTCCTGATGCTCTTTATCGTCCCGAAGTTCGAGGCGATTTTCAAAGACATGCTGGGAGGAAGGCCCCTGCCCGCCATCACCCAAATCATCATGGATCTCAGCCGCTTCATCCAGGGGAACTTCCTGCTGATCGCGGGCGTTCTGGTGGTGGCGGTGATTGCCCTGCGCTTTGCCATCCGCCTGCCCGGGGTGTCCGCCGCGGTGGACCAGTACAAGCTCAAGCTTCCGTTATTTGGTGACATGCTGACCAAAACTTCGGTGGCGCGCTTCAGCCGCACCCTCGGCACGCTGGTCTCTTCCGGCGTGCCGATCCTGCAGGCCCTGCAGATCACCCGGGACACCGCCGGCAACGAACGGGTTAGCCAGGCCATTGAAACCATTCACGACAACGTGAAGGAGGGTGAATCCATGGTCGCCCCGATGGAGGCCAGCCAGATTTTCCCCCCCATGGTGGTCTCCATGGTGCAGGTCGGGGAGGAGACCGGTCAGTTGCCGGACATGCTCACCAAGGTCGCGGATGTTTTTGAGGAGGAGGTGGACACGGCGGTCGCGGGCCTGACTTCCCTGCTGGAACCGGTGATGATTGTGCTGCTGGCCCTGATCGTGGGAACGATCGTGGTGGCCCTCTTCCTGCCGCTGATCACCATCATCCAGGATTTGACCGCGGGCGGATGAGCCGGCCGTCGGGTCCGGTCGACCTCGAGGTGGTTGTTTGCCGTTGCGGCGAGCCCCTGGATTGGCTCCGCAACCTCCCGCCGGGCGTGCGGATCACCGTGTACGACAAAACGCCGCCACCCGCTGCCTGCTGGGCGGGGGCCCTGCCGTTGCCGAACGTGGGACGCGAGGCCCACGCCTGGCTCCATCACCTGGTCGAACGTTACGACTCCCTTGCGGAATGGACTTTGTTCGCCCAAGGCCGCCCCTTTGACCACGTCCCCGAGATGCATCGCGTGGTTCGCCGACTAGCCGCTGGGGAAATTCCGCCGGAGGATTTTCTCTGGCTGGGTTTTTTATGGGAAACCGACGATGCCCGCGGTCGTCCCACCTTTGTGCACTGGACCAAGAATCCGGAAAGAAGGGAACTGGATCTGGATGGGTTTTTTCATGCGCTGTGGAATGAGCCCGCACCCGACCAGGTTCGGTATGTGGGCGGGGGCCAATTCGTGCTCAGCCGCCCGGGAGCCCGCCGGAGAACCCGCGAATTTTTTCAAAAGGCCCTGTCTTTGGCGGAAGAATTTCCGGATGCAGCCCATGCCTATGAAAGAACCTGGGACCGGGTGTTTCTGGCCCCCCCGCTGGATCCTGCCCTGTTCGGCCCATCCGGATATCGTTTGCTGAAACCGGTGAAAGCCAAACCGGAGAGATCCGGTCGGCCCGATCCAACCTAGGCTTTCCGCCTCCTTAGGGAGCGGAAGCAGCGCCGGCCCGCGCCTGCAGGGTGGAAAGCTTTTCGCGCAAATGGGAAGGCAGAATGACGGTCCCGCCTTCGACATCCACGAGACCGTCGGGACTTTTGCGAAGTTTTGGTTTTTCCAGGGTCTCCTGCCTCATCTCCTCGCGTAAAAGGGTGCCATCCCGGTTAACCACCGTGATCCGGTGTTGCCCGGGAGCCACCGGGTAAAGCAGATGAAGATGGTCCTCGGAATCGAATTCGGCCTTGGGGCTTCCCAAAGGGAGAAACGGACCCAGGCGACGGCAAGGGTAAACCAGATTTTGTTCGGGCACCTCGACGCGCAAATAAAGCCCCACGTTGGGATCCTCATAGAATTTCAAAAGAGAAAACACGCGTCGCTCCTTGCCGACTCCCCTTGGCACGCTCCAGATGACCTCTCCCCGCCCAACCAAAAAAGTAAGAGGCTCCGTCAGCAGGGTTTGTCCGGAAGGAAGAAAGGCCGAGGCCCGCACCCGGTAGCCTCCGGTTTCCCGCACCAGAAAATGCGGCGCCAAATCCAACGGCAGGGAGCGGACTTCGCCGGGTTGCAGAGTCAGGTCGGGCGGGGCCAAGGGCTGGTCCGCTTTCAGCAGAAGTCCGTCGGTCGATTGGACGATCATTTCCAGCCACGGTTTTCCGTTTTTTCCTTCAAGAACCAGCTCCTGCCCACCAAGGTTTTTCAGCTTCACTGTGACGGGAATGGGGGCGTACTGAAGGTACGAGGATTTGGGGGTTTCCAATCGCAGGTCGAGTTGGGCCCATGCCGATGCAAGCCCACCCCAACAAGCCACTCCGACCAAAAGACAGAAAGAGGCCACATTCATGCGTGACGGAACAATGAAGCAAGCTCCACCGACCCGGCAAGGTCGATGAGGGAGACGGGGTGCGTTTTGGGTTACGAGGCGACCAGCTCTTGGGCCGCTTCGGGAACCGTGGAGGCTTCCACCTGCTCTGCCCGCAGGGCTGCTTTCAAGGCCTTCTTCCAGGTGCCGAAGAAGTGTTTTTTGCAGGCAGCGGCAAAGAGGGAGGGGTTGGCCCTTTTCACCTCGGGAGTGATGAGGGGAATTCCTTGGCGTTTCAGCTCTAGGATTCCCTCCACCAGGCTCTCCCGGGTCCAGCGCTTGCGCCGGCGAATCTCGTCATAATTGATGCCGGCACGCTCCAGCGCGCGCCCCCAGTTGCCAAACCGGCGCCGGGCCGTGGCGATCAGGCGGTTGGAACTCTCGTCCATAGCCTTGGAACTGAGATCAGCACCTTCCACCTTGAGACGGCGGATTTCCTCGAGAATATCGGTCTCTTCCCAGCTGCGATAACGGTAAATTTCCTCGGACTCAAGACCGGCGGCCTCCAGCGCGGCCTTCCAACTTCCGAAATATTTGGGCCGGATGGCGGCATACACCATGGCGTTATATTGACTCAAAGCCATGGCCCGGAAGGAGAGGTCCACCCCCCGGGAGTGAAGATCGCGGATTTCCTGGATAATCGTCTCGTTGGACCATTTGCGATATTTCCGAACCTGGTCGTAGGAGATGCCGGCCGTTTCGACGGCTTTTTGCCAGCTTCCGAAATAACGGATGGATGCGGCCAATAGCTCCTGAAAGTTCAGGCGGACGTGGTTGGCGTAAAGGGGCTCCCCCCGGTCTTTCCAGGCGCGGATCTCAGAGAGGACCTGTTCGGCGGTCCACCTCATGTTTTTTCTTCCAGTCTTTTGCATGGATTCCTCCTAGACCAAAAGTTACCTTTGTCAAGTTACAGAAAATTTTCATAATCTTTTAGCTTTGTTTATTAACTATTTAAACAGTTTATTCACCTAAAAATAGTCGTTTGGATAGCGATTCTGGCAACCCCGCTTGGAGGATTTTAGCGGAGGCCTTTTCAATGTTGTAGTTCACCCGACGGAGGTCAACGGATTGGTCTTGGGTTGAGTAAATGGCATACGAAGCCCTCCAATCCCCATCCCGGGGTTGCCCCACCGAGCCGACGTTAAAGAGAAATTTCCGGCCCCTTTTGGCGCGGTCCGGATGGATATCAACTTGGCGAAATTCCAGCGGGCGCACTTCCTTCTCCAAGGCAAAGCTACAGGGCCGGTGGGTATGTCCGACGAAACAGAGCGGTGTTTTTTGGTAAAGAAAACAGGTTTGCGCCTCCAACCGGGTCGAGATGTAACCCCAGGATTCGGGGCCATCCAGGGTGGCATGCACCAAGGTGATGGAATCCTCCACCCAGGTCATCGGCAGACGGCGGAGGAAGTTCATTTGGGAGGGATTCAGATGCCGCCGGGCATATTCCAACGAGATCCGGGCGGCTTCCGAGAACGAGGTGGGGGCCTTGCCCGAGGGAACGATATCGTCGTGATTCCCCCGGACCACCGGACAGTCCAGGGCCCGGACCACCTCGACACACTCCGCGGGATTCGCCCCGTAACCCACCAAGTCCCCGAGGCATAATGGATGGGTCACCCCTTGCTCCTCCATATCGGCCAAGACAGCCTCCAGCGCCTCGAGGTTGCCGTGAATATCGCCGAAAATTCCGTATTTCACGGGCGCTCCCGGGAGGGCCCTTCCTGGATTTCTTTCTCCAGCTTCCGGATCTCCCGTTCCACCACTTCGGGTTTGCGGGCGGGATCCGGAGGCGAACCCATGGAACGCCGTAATTCCCGAAAATATTCCAAAGCCGCCGGCTTGTCCCCCGCCTTGTCGAGCGCGTAGCCGACAAATCTTTCGAGGTAGGGCGGGGCGTCACCCTTGGCCAGCGCCTCACGATAACAGACCGCCGCAGCCTGATAATCCGCCAGCCGTTGCCAGTACAGATCCCCCAGTCGCTGGAAGAGCAGGGCTTTCTCGGGGACAGCCTTCGTGCCCCTTTCCAATAAACTCCGCCCTGCTTCCACCCATTTCCGCGCCTCGATGCGGCGCCGGGTTTCACTGGTCTCTCCACTGTAGCGTTCCGCCGCAACGGCGGCGTTCCAGGCCAGATGCCAGGAAGCCAGATCCCAAAAGAGGGCCACGCGGGGCTGCAACAAGGTAGCCATCTCCAACGCACTGCGCACCCGGACCCACTGCTGCTCCTCCCAAGCACCGTGGGCCTGGAGCATCAGGGCATTGGCGGCCAGCCCGCGGAAACCGCCCAAGGCGGCCAACGCCATTCCTTGGCCGAGTTTTTCCCGTAAGGCAATGGTGCTCGGCCCCGAAAAGCCCATGGTGGCCAGACGTTGCTCCCGGGTCATCTGGTTTTCCCAGGGCACTTTCAGCGCACCCCACGCCACGAGTAAAAAAGCCGCGAGAATCCTTGGAACCAGGGAACTCAAAGGTCCCGTCCCTCAAACAACCAGGCAGCCGCCGCCAACAAAACCCCCACATAGGCCGCCGAATAACCCACCACCTGGAGGGTGGACCGCCAAGCCACGGCGTTTCCAGCCACAATCTCGTCGATCAGGCTGTAGAGATTGAAATCGGGCACCAACAAAGCCACCGCTGCCAGGAAAATCTTGAGGCCCCAACCCGCCGCTTCACCGGATTCCAACCACTGCTCTCGGGCCACGCTCTGCAGATGTCCAATTAGGTAAACCATCAGGGTCATGGCCACGACAAAGGTGGTCGAGGTTGCCAGGGTGCTGAAAAATACCGCGAGTGCCGAAACCACAAAAAGTTTTGCGGCCACCAGAACAAACGCCTGCCAGAGACGGGGATCCCGTGCCTCCGCTTGAATCGCCCGGACCACTTCCTCCCCCGCCCCCTCCACACCGATCAACTGGGCTTCTTTCCACCGCAAAACCGCCCAGAACACGGCTCCCATCACCCCCAGCATCACGGAAAGCAGGGACACCAGGCCGAGATATTTTCCGGTGACGAATTCCCATCTCCGCAAAGGCCGGCAGAGGGCGGTCAGGATGGTGCGACGCTCGATTTCAGCCGGGATCAGCTGGGCGGCGCCCAGAAGCCCAACGAGCAGGCCGGTGAGGCTGATCGCAGCATATCCCAAGTCCTTCAGAAACTTGAACTGCTCCTGGAAGGAGAATTCCGCGAAGTAGTTGGCCCCGCCGAGCAGGACCAGACCGAAGATCAGCAACACGGCGAACACCTTCTGCCGCACCGCCTCCAAAAAGGTGTTCGCGGCCACCGCCCGGATCCGCCGCCAACTTTCCCTCATCTTCGCTCCTGTTCCGGCAGACTGCGCAAAAAGTAGTCCTCCAACCGCTCCCGCGGCAGCCCTTCCTGCACCACTTCCGCCCCACGCTGGATCAGCCACGCATTCAATTCCCGGCGGTGGGCCTCCCCCAGTCCTTTGGCCCGCACCTGCCATTCCCCCGTTTGTGTCAGAAGTTCCTCCAGGCGGCCTTCCCGAAGTTTTTGTCCCCGGTGAAGAATAATCACCCGGTCGGCCACATCCTCCACCTGCTCCAAAAGGTGGCTGGAAAAAATCACGGTCTTTCCCCGCTCCTTCAACTCCCGGATCAGATCCCGGATTTCCCGGGAACCGGCCGGATCCACCCCCGCGGTGGGCTCATCGAGCATGATGATTTCCGGATCGCTCACCAAAGCGCCCGCCAAACCGGCCCGTTGCAACATTCCCTTGGAATAGGTCCGCAGGGGGCGGCGGCCGGCCTCCCCCCCAAGACGAACCAAGGCGAGGAGTTCCTGCACCCTTGCCTCCAACGCGCGTCCGCCCATGCCGCTGAGCTTCCCGTAGTAGCGGACGAGCTCGCCGCCGGAGAGAAACGCCGGAAAGTAGGGATTCTCCGGAAGAAATCCGATCTGACGACGGGCGGCAAGCGTGCCGGCCGGGCAACCACAAACCTCGGCGCGGCCGGAGGTTGGCCGCAGCAGGCCCAAAATCATCTTCATCGCGGTGCTTTTCCCGCTGCCATTGGGCCCCAACAGACCGAACACCTCGCCCCGCTGCACTTCCAGATCCAGTCCTTCCAAAGCCAGGACCCGGCCGCGGCCCCACCCCAGCTTGAACTCTTTGCGCAGGGCCCGGGTGAAAACTGCCGGCTTCATCGGATGTGAAACCCTTTCCGCCCGGATTCCACCGGAACCTCATTTCCCTCCTGCTTGCGGATAAAACTCTCCAGATGGCTTTGTGCGATTTCCTTCTCCATGGCCTCCACTTCGGCCCGGTCTCCCTGCAAAAACACCTCCACGCGCCCGTCGGGCAAGTTGGCCGCATGGCCGGCCACGGAAAATCCCTCCGCAATCTGCCGGACGCCGAAACGGAAACCCACCCCCTGGACCCGCCCTTCGTAAAAAATCCTCTTGGCCATCATCCGGGAATGATTTTGCCCCGCCCTTCCCCTTCTTTCAACCACCCCATCTTCCTCTCGCCCTTCGGAAGGGTCTCTTGGAACATGGATGGGTGAGACCTTTGGCCCTTTCCACCTGTTGGCATGCGGAACGGACGACGGACGGCGCCCACCTGCTCCGGGAGGCCGCCGACCTCGGTTTCTCCGTGGTGGAGCTCAGTCACAACACCCGTTACAGCCTCTGGCCCGGGATCCTTTCGGGACGGTCCCAAAGCGGGATGCCAAAAATCGCCGTCCTCCACAACTTTTGCCCCGTCCCCGTGGAAGTTCTTCGCCCCCATCCCAACGCGTATGAATTTTCCGATCCCCGTCCCTCTGCCCGTCGTCTGGCGGAACGTCATACCGTGGAAACCCTGGAAGCCGCCGCCGCCGTGGGAGCCTCCTGGGTGGTTTTGCACATCGGCTCGGCCGGACCAAGAGGGAGGACCGAGGAGCTCGAAACCATGGCCCTCGCCGGCGCCATCGGCACCCGTTCCTATGTGCGAAAAAAAACGGAGGCGATTCGCACGATGGAGCAGGCCTTTCAGGAGACCTGGCCCCGGGTGGAGGAGATCCTCCAACGCGTCGGCGAAAAGGCCTCCGCCCTGGGACTTCGGCTGGGTTTGGAATGCCGGGAAAGCCTGCGGGAAATTCCCCCTGACGATTTCTGGGATCGTGTTTTTGCCAACCTTCCGCCCCCGACTTTCGGCTACTGGCACGACTTCGGTCACGCCGCCGCCAAGGACTGGTTGGGACTGATCGACCATGAACAGCATCTCCGCCGTATGGCCCCCCGCCTGATCGGCGTCCATCTGCATGATTACCACCCGCAAAAAGGCGACCATCTTCCCTTGGGCGAAGGATCCATCCCCTTTTCTCGACTCCTGCCCCTGGTCCCCCCCTCCGCCCACATCTCCCTCGAACTATCTCCGGATGTGTCCGCCGAGGACGTCCGTGCCAGTCTCGCATGGTGGAATCAAAACCAACCCGCTCGCTCCTGAGCCGCTTGTCGCCGTGGATTCGGGTCGGCATGACCGCCGGCATCCTCGGATTCCTGGCCGGCAAGGTGAACTGGCCCCAGCTGGGCGACCGGTTTCTCTCGGCCCAGCCCGGCTGGCTTCTGGGGGCCCTCTTCCTCACCCTGATTTCCATCCTGCTTTGCGGAATCCGTTTTTGGTTTCTTCTGCGTCTCCAGGGAATTCGCTTACCGCTTTTCCGCGCCCTGCAGCTCACCTTCGCCGGCTTCTTTTTTAATCTCTTCCTGATCGGTTCGACGGGCGGAGACGCGGTGCGCCTTTACTACCTGATTCGCTGGTTTCCCGACCGCAAGGCTCGATCTGCCTTGGCTGTTCTTTTGGATCGAGTTTTTGGCGTGGCGGTCATTTTTGGCCTGACGCTGATACTGCTTCCCGCCACCGCGGGCAGGCTCGCTCAGGACCCCGCCTTCGCGCCCCTGGCCGCCGCCATTCCTTGGCTAGGCCCGACCGGAGCCGTCTTGCTCGTCCTCGGCTTTATCGTTCCGGGTCTGCTCCCCAACTTACCCCTCCCTGCCAAACTCCCCGGTCGCACGGTCATTCTCGACCTTCTCCATGCGCTACGGGACACCCTGCACGGCGGTTGGACCACCGTTGCCTCCGTGGCCGTGGCAATCTCCGTTCACCTCTTCAGCTTCGCGGCCGCCACCCTGTTGGCCCGATCCCTGAACCTGCCGATCGACTACGCCCTCGCGGGCCTGATTCTCTGCCTCATTTTCTCCGCTTCCGCCTTGCCGATCAGCGTCAGCGGACACGGCGTGCGGGAGGGGGTCATGATCTTTCTCTTTGCCCATCTGGGGATCAGCCAGAATCCGGAACCCGCCATCGCCTACTCCCTGCTCATCTACGGGCTCGGGCTTTTCTGGAGTCTATTGGGGGGACTGGCATACCTCACCTTGAAGTCCCCCGACAAAAAATGATTCACCACCCCCAGGCTGAGGACATTGTGCGCCGGCTCCATCAGGCCGGACACCAAGCCGTCTACGCCGGGGGCTGCGTCCGGGACGCCCTGCTCAACCGCCCTTATCCGGATGTCGATATCGCCACTTCCGCCACGCCGGATCAGGTCCAGGCCATCTTTCCCAAGGCCTCGGATCCCCAGGGCAAGGCGTTTGGCGTGATCCGGCTCAAACAAGGCGAGCATGTTTTTGAAATTGCCACCTTCCGCGTCGACGGACCCTACCTCGACGGTCGCCGCCCCTCCTCTGTCACTTTCACCACAGCGGAGGAGGATGCCAAACGACGCGATTTCACCGTCAACGGCATGTTTTTCGATCCCCTGCAGAACAAGGTGCTGGATTTTGTGAAGGGCCGGGCCGATTTGGAGGCCAAAACGGTCCGCGCCATCGGGGATCCCGTGGCCCGCTTTGGCGAAGACCGGCTTCGTCTGTTTCGGGCCATCCGCTTCGCCGTGCAGCTGGGCTTTCAGATCGAGGTCGCGACTTGGCAAGCCCTGATGCACCTGGCCCCGGAATCCAAAAATCTCGCCCCCGAGCGCGTCCGGGAGGAGCTGGTCAAAATCCTGACCAGTCCCGACCCCGCCCGCGGTCTGGATCTCCTGCACGATTCCGGCCTGATCGCCGTCTGGCTCCCCGAGCTCCTTGAAATGCGCGGCTGCGCCCAGTCGCCCGAACATCATCCGGAGGGCGATGTCTGGGTGCACACCCGGCTGCTTCTTACCCATCTGAAAAATCCCTCCCCCGTGCTGGCACTCTCCGCGCTCCTGCACGACGTCGGCAAGCCCCGCACCTCCCGCACCGAACCTTCGGGTCGCATCCGCTTTTTTGGCCACGAGGGTGTGGGCGCGCGCATGGCGGAAGAGATCCTCCGGCGACTTCGCTTTTCCAATGATCAGATCGAGGCGGTGGTTGCCTGCATCGCCAATCATATGGCTTTCAAAGACGCCCCCCAGATGCGCGTCAGCACCCTCAAACGCCTCCTCGCCCGCCCCACTTTTTCCGAGGAACTGGAACTGCACCGCATCGACTGCACCTCCAGCCACGGCGAACTGGATATCCACCGCTTCCTCCTCGCCAAGCAGGCGGAATTCTCGAAGGAGGAGATTCGGCCGAAACCTCTGATCACCGGTCACGATCTCGAGAAAATCGGCGTCGCCCCCGGTCCCCGGATGGGAAAATTACTGCATCAACTGATGGACGAACAACTGGAGGGGAAATTCGCCGACCGGGAATCGGCGCTCGCCCGCGCCCGGGAACTTGGAACCTAGCCGGCCGACGGCTTAGGCGTAGGCAACAAAGGCCTCGTAGACTTCGTCGGGGATATCCAGCAGCTTGTAGTCGCTGGAAGAAACAAAGATCAACTGCTGCTTCCCCTTGCCGAGCTGGTTGCCGGCCGAATCGAAGATGGCGTGCTCCAAGGTGACGAACTTCCGATTGTACTCCCCCACCTTGATCTTCACGCTGACCCGCTCAAACTCCCGCGTCTCCCGCATGAATTTATGCTCGAAGGAACGGGTCAGGATATAGTACGGGGTGGTTTTGAGGTTGAACTTTGGCAGGCATCGGTTGAAAAAAAGCTCCCGCGTCTTACCCACCCACATCGCGTACATCCCAAAGTAGACGTTCCCCACCGAGTTGGTGTCCGCGTAGGTCGCCACGAAGGTATGCACGAACCATTTGCCCTCAAAATGACCGAACAGGTCGGTGGCCACCCCGCCATCCGGTTTCGGAAACGGCACCACCCGACCCGGCTCGACTTTCTCCTCCAGCACGGCCCGTTCCCCGCTGGGCCCGCCCACGGTCCCCTCCAGCTCTTCCACTCCCTTCACAAACTCATGGGCCGCGCCCGGCTTCAGCAACATCCAGCCGATATAACCAACCGGCAAAATGGAACCGACGATCATGCCCCATGGATTCGAAAGGAAGTACCCGTAGGCGAAGATCACCACCGCCACACTGCCCACGCAGAACATTTTGATCTGCGGCAAGGCATTCCCCTGGCCGGTGTGAAACGCGCGCACCAAAGCCAGGGCGGCGTATCCCACGAAGAACGTGGCGTAAAAGATCATGAAGTATTCGAGTTCCAGACTGAGATAGACGGCCACCAGGCTAAAGAAGCCGGCAAACACCAGGGCCGGCACCGGAGAGGCCAGCAGCCCCTCGGGCAAAAGGCTCAAGGGAAAGGGGCGCCCCGCTCCACCCGACTTGCTCAGGTGCCAGCGCAAGGCGATGTAACCGCTGTCGAGGGTCGTCAGGGTCATCACGAATAAAATCACCACGTAGGCCCCAAAGGCCCACGGATGGACCGAGGCCAACCCCCAAAGAAATTTGGTGATTCCGTCCTGACCGTAGGCCAATCCGTCGATTCCCTGGTGCATCGGCGCAGCGCCGAGCTGCCCGGCCACCCATAGGGCCAGACTGCCGTGAGCCAAAAGCAACAGAAAGAAGATGACGCCACCGATCAGGTAACTGAGGAACGGGGACTTTCCCTCCCGCTGGATCTGGATGGCCCGTTGCCACTGCTGCAGATCCAGCCAAGGCCCCAAGGTCAGGCCCACGCAGATGGGAATCGCATAACCCCAGAAATTGAGCCCCATAAAGGGGTTCGCCCCGGTCATGATGGGTTGACCGCTACCGAGCAAGGGAAGTTGCCACGCCAAAAGCGTCATGGCGGCGAGTGCGATCAGCCCGAGGACACCATGACTGAACTTGATCCGGCGGATATCAAATTCCTCCCCGAACAAGGTGGCGGCCGCCAAAATGACCAGAATCGTCAAAAGGAGGTAAAGCCCCGACGGCTCCAGCCCAAGCGGTTGCCAGCCGTAACGAACCAACGCAAAGATCGTGAGGGTGATGGCCAGAATCTGATAAAGAAAAAAGACCAGGCGGTAGGGCCGGGACCAGTTGGTAAAGAAAGATCCAAGTGCGTCAGGTCCATGACCGGCTCGCTTGGCAATGAGCTGGGTCAATCCTCCAAAGAGCATCAGGCCAAGGGCGTTGGGAATCGCAAAGGTCAAAAGGCCGAACAGTCCGTACTGCAGGGAAAATTGGACGCTGAAAAACAGCCCCAGTCCCCACATCCAGGACAGCGCCACGGAGTTTCCCCAAAGAAAATTCATCGAAGAATCCTAACTTCTCGGAAACATGCTTCAAGCCCAGGACGGGCGGGTTGTCCCAACCCGCGTCACTGGGGTTAAGCCATCTCGGCTCCAAACGAGGCGTCCTGCAGAAAGGCCGCTCTACCTCGGCGCCATCCAAGTTACGCCTCTGGCGGGGGGAAAATCGCCTGAGCGGGCGAAGGGATTCGAACCCTCGACATCAACCTTGGCAAGG
Source organism: uncultured Akkermansia sp. (assembly GCA_964623555.1). GTDB lineage: Bacteria > Verrucomicrobiota > Verrucomicrobiia > Methylacidiphilales > Verrucolacustridaceae > Verrucolacustris. Next base: position 20,236 of record CAZURF010000005.1, read on the forward strand.
TTGCACTCTACCAACTGAGTTACGCCCGCGATTAAGAGAAATTATCCTCCCGCCCGGCATCCGGCGCAACCCTATTTCCCGGCATGGATCTCGACCCGTGGCCCCGCCTGATCCGCGCAGGTCTCGTGAATTCTTACCCCGGATCGGCCCACTTTACGGAGGGCCTCCTCCATGGCCTGGCGGGCCAGTTCCGGACGGTTGCAATCCTCGCTGATGTGCCCCAGGAATAATTCCCTCAGTTCCGGTCCCGCCACCTCTTCCACCAACTTGGCGGCGGCCCCGTTGGAAAGATGACCGTGTCGGGCCGAAATCCGCTGTTTCACTGACCACGGCCTCTTTTCCTCCTCCCGCAACATGGCCTCGTCATAGTTCGATTCCAGCACCAGCGCCGCACACCCCCGCAACCGCTCCACCACCAGCCGCGTGACGAATCCCAGATCCGAGATCAACCCAATGCGAACGGCTCCGGTCGTGACCCGCAACCCAATCGGTTCTGCCGCATCGTGGGGCACCGGAAAGGTCTCGATCTTGAATTCCCCGATCTCCAGCTGCGTCCCGGCCTCAAACGCCCGCCACTCCGCCGTCGCCAGATGGGGCTCCAACGCCTCCTTGGTGCCATGGGAGGCATACAGGGGAATTTTTCTTTTTTTGAGAAAGGTTTTCAGCCCGGCCGTGTGATCTCCGTGCTCATGGGTCAACACCACCCCCGCCAACTTCGCTTCCCCCGCCCCGGTCTCCTCCAGGCGCATCTCCAGCTGCTTGGCGCTCAATCCGGCATCCACCAACAACCCCACCCCGCGGTGTTCCAAATGGAGGGCGTTGCCCCGGGAACCGCTCCCCAGGACGGTCAAAATCGCTTCGGCCATGGTGTCTTTTGCCTTTTTTCAGCCTGAGCCCAATCCCAAAATCCTCCGGATGTCGATTTCCCTGCAAACCGGCCTGCGCCAAAGCACCACCATATCTCCCCAGGTCCAACAGTCCCTCCAGCTGCTTCAGACCCCCGCTTTGGAGCTTCAGAAACTTTTGCAGTCCGAGCTTCAGACCAATCCCGTCCTGGAGGAGGAGTCCCCTCCCGCTGAGCTGGCGGAAGCCCCCTCCCCGGACACGGAAGATACTGAGTCCCCCGGCCCGGACACCGACTGGCCGGTCGCTTCGGCGCGGCCGGACCGCTCCAAACTCGATCCCAAGCAGGCCATCCTGGAATCCACGATTCGTCCGGAGTCGCTCTCCGAGCACCTCGAGTCCCAGCTGGTCTTGGCCGCCACCGGCCCGGAGCTGCGGCGCGCCGCCTCGGAGATCATCGGAAATTTGGACGAGGACGGCTTTTTGCGCGTGGAACTCCCCGAAATTGCCGCCGCCGCCAAGGTGTCGCCGGAAACCGCCGCCCACGCCCTTGCCCTGGTGCAGTCGTTTCATCCGCCAGGGGTGGCCGCCCGCTCTTTGCCCGAAGCTCTCCTTTTGCAACTGCACGCCCGGGGCCGAGACGACTCCCTGGAAGCCCGGATCGTCCGCGAACATTTTGATCTGCTTGGCAAAAGAAAGTTTACCGAGATCGCCGCTGCTTTTTCGGTCCCGGTCGATTCCGTCCTGGCCGCATCCGAGGCCATCGCAAGGCTTTCCCCCCGCCCCGGAGCGGCGTATGCCCCCGATCGTCCCGATCTGGTGGTTCGTCCCGAGGCGTCTTTCGCCCGCGACGGGGAACGCTGGGTCCCCCAGCTTGAAGGCGACCTCCTTCCTCGCCTGCGGATCAGCGATTTGTATAAGGACCTCCTCGGTGACGGTTCCGCGGACGAACAGACCCGCACGTACCTGAAGGAAAGGATCCGCTCGGCCCGCTTTCTTTTGCAGGCCCTGGAACGGCGCCAACAGACCCTGCAAAAACTTTTGGAAGTGATCGGCAGGCGTCAGGCCGACTACTTCGAGCAGGGACCCGCCGCCCTCCGCCCCCTCACCATGACCGAGGCCGCCGCCGAAATTGGGGTTCACGAAACCACCGTCAGCCGGGCTGTGGCCAACAAATATGTGCGCACCCCCTTCGGGGTGGTGCCCCTGCGATTCTTTTTCGCCACGGCGGTCGGCGGGGAGGACGGGCAAGGGCCGGCGGTGGCCAACACCAGCGCGAAGGAGATCTTGGCCGAAATCGTCGGCCGGGAGAATCCGGCCAAACCTTATTCGGACGCCACTCTGGAAGAATTGCTAAAGGAACGGGGCATCCCCGTGGCCCGGCGAACCATCGCCAAATACCGCTCCGAACTGGGCATTCTGCCCACACACCTTCGGCGCAAACGGTGAGCGCCACCCTCCGCGCCCTGCCTGCCGTTTTTTCCCTCGGCCTCCAACAGCAGCTCGCCTACCGCTGGAATTATTTTCTCCGCGCGATCTTCAGCGCCCTTCCCCTTCTGGTTTCGTGGGTGTTTTGGGGCGCGGTTTTCCAAGGCCGGGAAACCGTGGGTCCCTACACATTTGCCGGGATCCTCACCTATTACGCCGTTTTGCTAGTGGTCGAGGCGGTCTGCCAACCCTCCGACGATGACTTCCAAATCTCCCGCGAAATCCGCGAGGGGATGCTCAATCCCATCCTGCTCCGCCCTCTCCCGTACGGCCTTTATCGTGGCGCCCTGTTCGCCGCCGGACGCTGCGCCTACCTCATCGCAGCTTTGATCCCGGTTTCCCTTTGCCTCTTCCTTCTTTCCCGGGTCATCGACCTGGAGTGGGCCAGTTTCAATCTCGGGCACGGCCTTCCCGCTCTGGTCGGCGCCGCCCTTTTGCAGTTTAGCCTCACCCTTTGCCTTTCCCTTTGCTCCTTTTGGCTTCTCGATGTCAGCGCCCTGATCTTCCTCGTCTACGCCCTGGAGTTTCTCGCCGGCGGCCATGTCTTCCCGCTCGATCTCCTGCCCGCGCCGGTTTTCGCGGTCGTTCGACTCCTTCCTTTTGCCTACGAGTACTGGTTCCCCGCCGCCGCCCTGTGCGGCCATCTGACGGACGGGGCGTGGAAGGCCGGTCTTTGCCTGCAGTACGGATGGGCGTTTTTCTTCCTCGTCCTGGCCCATTTCATCTGGAAGGCCGGGCTTCGGCGCTACACCGCCGCCGGAGGCTAACGAGCCATGAAGTTCCTTCGCCTCTGGCTTCTGCAGGTGCGCTATGCGGCCACCCGCGAACTGATGTTCCGTGCGGGATTCTTCGTCTGGGTCGCCGTGGAACTGGCCTGGTTCGTCATTCAGCTCACCTTTGTGGGCGTGATTTACCACCACGTGGATGAGGTAGCCGGATGGAGCCGGAACGAAATGATCGTCCTGGTCGCCACCAACCAGCTCGTCATGCAGATCTTTACCGCCTTCCTCATGCCCGGTCTTTCCAAGCTTCCGGACCTGGTCCGCACCGGAAAACTCGACTTCATCCTGCTCAAGCCGGCTCCCCCGCCGTTTCTCGTCAGCACTTCCCATTTGGAGATCGGTCCGCTCGCCAACGGGGGGATTGCGATCGTCGTTCTGGCCGGAGCCGTGCAGGGACTGGGGCTGCACCCTTCGTGGGTGGAGCTCGGATCCTATCTTGCCCTGATTCTGGCCGGCCTCTTGGTCCACTATGCGGTCCTGATGGCCTTGGTCTCCCTTACCTTTTGGATGATCCAAGCGGAATCCGTCCTGCTCGGGTACTACACCATCTTTAACGTGGCGCGGATTCCCCGGGAGGCCGCCACCGGATGGTTCCGGATCGTCTTCACCTTGGCTGTCCCCCTCCTCTTGGTGGCCAATGTGCCGGCCTCGACCCTGATCCGGGGACTGGAACCGGGCCCCATCGTACTTTTTCTTCTCTCCAGCCTTTTGGTCGCGATTTTGGCCACTTCTTTCTTCCTTCTGGGCCTCCGTCGTTACCAGAGTGCTTCCAGTTGAGGCGGGGACCCGTTTCCCGCTAAGCTGACGGACTATGCCCGCCTCCGTACGCATGCCCGCCTCGCGTCGCCTCCCCGAGACCGTCCGCACCCTCCGCCGGCTTGGGATCCGGGTTTCCGGCGAAGCCACCTTGTCCATCGTCCCTTTTCCTTCCGCCAAATCCTCCCCGATTCCCGGGATCGCGCCCCTGCTGGTGCCGGCCGCCTCATCCCCGGCGCAAGCCTTGGCGCTGCTCCGTCGGCTGGGAACCTCCGCGCCCGGACCTTTCTTTGCCGCTGGCAAGGCCGGCCAAATCAACGCGGCCCTCTTTGCCGCCGCCTGCCTCGCCAACCGCGACCCAAAAACACGGCGCATCCTGGACCGTTTCCGCTCCCGCCAAACCTCCTCCGTTCCACCCAAACCCTAACCTTCCCTCCACCTTACCTTTTCACATCCCGCCAAAATGACTCCCCGCCCCAATCCCTACGTCGACGAGCTGGTCCCCTACGAACCGGGCCGACCCATCAGCGATGTCGCCCGCGAATACGGGTTGGAGACCTCCCAGATCGCCAAACTCGCTTCCAACGAAAATCCCCTCGGCCCCTCCTCCCAGGCCCTCGAGGCGATCCGGGATTCCCTCGCACACACGCACCTCTACCCGGACGGCGCCGGCCTGGCCCTTCGTGAGGCCATCGCCAAGGCCCACGGCCTGACCCGCGACCACGTGGTCCTCGGTTGCGGTTCCAACGAGATCATCGAGTTCTGCTACCACGCCTTCACTCGGCCGGGGGACGGCAAGGTGCTGGCCTCCGCCTACGCCTTCGCCGTCTATGGACTCATGGCGAAGCTCTTCGGCGTCCCCTTTGAGGAAGTGCCGGACCGCGATTTCCACCACGACCTGGCCGGCTTTACCGCGCGGCTCTCCCCCGAGGTGCGCCTCGTGTTTCTCGCTTCGCCCAACAATCCCACCGGCACCCGCATCCCCAACGCGGAACTCACCGCTTTCGTGGAAAAGTTTCCGGCGGGCCCTCTTCTGGTCCTCGACGAGGCCTACTACGAGTTCGTGCCGGACCCGCCTCCGTCCATCCAATGGGTCCGGGAAGGCCGCCCCGTCGTTGTCCTTCGCACCTTCTCCAAAGTTCAGGGCCTCGCAGGTCTGCGCATCGGCTACGGCCTCGCCCGCCCCGAGATCGCCGCCGTCCTGCAGAAATCGCGGCAGCCTTTCAACACCTCCTCTCCCGCCCAAGCCGCCGCCCTCGCCGCCCTCGCCGACACCGAGCACGTCCGCAAAACCGTCGCCCTGACCCACGCGGGTCTCGAGCGCCTCCAGACTTTCCTGAAAAAACTCGGCCTCCGCTTCGTTCCCGGAACCGCCAACTTCGTCATGGTCGAAGTCGGCGACGGGGACGCCGTCTTCCGGGACCTCCAAAAGCGCGGACTCATCGTCCGCCCGCTGCGCAGCTACCGTCTTCCCTCCTGGATCCGCATTTCCATCGGAACCCCCGAGCAGATGACCCGGCTCGAGGAGGCCCTGCCCCGCGCACTTCCCGGCCGGAAATGAAACCGGCCAAAATCTCCATCCTCGCGCCCGGACTGATCGGCGGTTCGGTCGCCCTCGCCGCCGCCCAGGCCTTCCCTACAACCTCCCTGTTTATCTGGTCCCGGAAAAAGGAATCCCTGGTTCCGGTCCAAAAGGCTTTGCCCCAAGCCCAGACCGGAACGGATCTCGCCTTGGCCGCCGGGTCCGACCTGGTGCTTCTCGGGGCGCCGGCTTCGGCTCTTGGCCACCTCGTTCGTTCCCTTCTTCCCCACCTCCACGCCAAAACCTTGGTGACCGATGTGGCCAGCGTGAAGATGCCGGTGGAGAGGGAAATCGCCCCGATTCTCCAGGGACGGGCCCGTTGGATTGGGTCCCACCCCATGGCCGGATCCGAGGATTCCGGTTTCTCCGCCGCCCGTGCGGATCTTTTCCGGGGAGCTGCCATCATTCTCACGCCCACCTCTTCCACCCCTTCCACCACCACCCGGGAGGCCGAGGTCTTTTGGCAAACCCTGGGGGGACGCGTGCTCCAAATGCCGGCGGAGGAACATGACCGTTCGGTGGCCCGGATCAGTCATCTGCCCCACGCGGTGGCCGCCGCCCTGGTTCGCGCGGCCGGAAAGTCCGGCCTGGCCCTGGTCGGCCCGGGTTATCGCGACACCACCCGCATCGCCGCCGGCCACTCGGCCCTCTGGGCGGAAATCCTCCTCGGAAACCGGGAGGAGGTGTTGGCCGGCCTGAAGGAGCTTCGCAACGGACTGCAGGGCCTCGAGACCGCGCTGGAAAAAGCGGATGGCACGGCCTTGGCCAAATTTTTGGATGAAGCCGCCCAAATCCGGCGCAGTCTTCCCGCCTCATGAGCCAGCTCGAAATCCGACCCCTGCGCAAGCTCAGCGCCGAATTCACCGTGCCCGGCGACAAAAGCATTTCCCACCGGGGCATCATGCTCGGCGGCATCGCCCACGGCACCACCCGGATCCGCGGATTCCTTCCCGGGGAGGATTGTCTCTCCACCCTGCACGCCTTCCAGGCCCTTGGTTGCCGCGTGGACCGCGTGGCGCCGGACGAGGTGGTCATGGAGGGAAGGAACGGCCAGCTGCTCGCCCCCGCGGAGCCGATCGACTGCGGGAATAGCGGCACCACCATGCGTCTCCTGGCGGGGATGGTCGCAGGCCAGCCGTTCACCACCCGCCTTTTTGGCGACGCCTCCCTGAGCCGCCGTCCGATGGGCCGGATCGCGGAACCCCTGCGCCTGTTTGGGGCCGAAATTGAATGTGAAGGAACCGGCGATCGGCCGCCTCTCACGATCCGCGGCCAGCAACTCAAGGCCATCACCTTCAAAAGCAAGGTGGCCAGCGCCCAGGTGAAGTCCTGCGTGCTGCTCGCCGCCCTGCAGGCCCAGGGAAAAACCGACTTCTCCGAACCCTCCCTTTCGCGGGACCACACGGAAAGACTCCTGCCGGCCTTTGGCGCCACTTTCCGGAAAGAAAAAAACCACCTGATCATGCACGGCCCCCAACGGCTGGAAGGAACCGATCTGGAGGTTCCCGGGGACTTCTCCTCGGGAGCGTTTTGGATCGTCCTCGCCGCCGGACTCCCCGGATCCAGGCTCACGCTGCGCCGTCTCGGGCTGAATCCCACCCGCACCGCCCTCCTTTCCGCCCTGCTTCGCATGGGGGCCGGCATCGTCGAAAAAGTGGAGGAACCCCTGCCCGAGCCGATCGGCACGGTTTATGTCGAGGGAGGCCCCGAACTCCGCGCGACCACCGTCGGCGGCCGGGAGATCCCCGCCCTGATTGACGAGATTCCCATCCTGGCCGCCGCCGCCGCCCTGGCCAAAGGCATCACCGAAATCCGCGAAGCGGAGGAGCTGCGCCACAAGGAAAGCGATCGCTTGGCGGTGATGGCCAAAAATCTCCGCCTGTTCGGTGTTCCCGTGGAGGAGCGTCCCGACGGGCTGGCCATTGAGGGCGGACGTTCCCTCGTCGGTGCGGAGGTCGAAAGTCACGGCGATCATCGCATCGCCATGTCCTGCGCCATCCTTGGTCTTCTGGCAAAGGGCAAAACCCTCGTGAAGGACACTGACTGCATTGAGACGAGTTACCCCGGCTTCGCCAGGCAGATCGCCCTGCTTCAGGAGCTGGGTCGCTAGCATGCTGCACCCGGTCATCTGCATCGACGGCCCCGCCGCGTCGGGCAAAAGCACCGTGGCCCGCCTCGTCGCCAAAGATCTCGGCTTCGTCTATGTCGACACTGGCGCGATGTACCGGGCCTTCACCTTCCTGACCCTGGAGGCCGGCCACGATCCCACATCCCGGGACCGGATCCGCCAACTCCTCGCCAAAGTCGACTTCCACGCCGAGATCCGCAATGGGGAAATCCAGCTTCGGGAAGGAGACCGGGACCTCGCCCCCCACACCCGCCTGCCGGAGGTGAACGCCGCCGTCTCGCCGGTCTCCGCGTTGCCCGAGCTCCGGGAATACCTCGTCAATGTGCAGCGGAGGCTCCGCCTCTCCGCCCCGCTGGTCATGGAGGGCCGCGATATCGGCACGGTGGTCTGCTCCGACAGTCCCCACAAATTCTTCATCGACGCCTGCCCCAAAGTCCGCGCCGAACGGCGCCAGAAGCAGGGTCAAAAAGACGATCTCGCCGCCCGGGATAAGATCGATTCGTCCCGGGCCGCCGCCCCGCTGATCCGCGCTGCCGATGCCCTTCTGCTGGACAGCGGCACGGCGGACGCCCGCTCCCTGGCCGACCGGATCGTGAGCCAGGTCCGCGCCACCCTGAAGCCGGCTCCTTCGGTTCCATGAAGGTCTGCCCCTTCTGGTTCCACAGCTGCCGGCTTTTTTCCTATTTTTTCTTCCGGACCTTCCATTTCATCCGAGGTCGCGGGATGGCGGATCTCCCGCCGGGCCCGTTGATCCTGGCCCCCAACCACGCCAGCTATTTCGATCCCCCAGCCGTGGGCTGCCTCGTGCCGCGGGTGACGTACTACCTGGCCAAGCACACCCTGTTTCAACCACCCATCGGCTCGTGGCTTCTGCCCTCCGTCGGCTCCGTCCCGGTGAACCAGGATTCCCCGGGCCCATCCTCCTTGAAACGAATTTTCGAAGTCCTCCAGAACAAGGGCACCCTCGTCCTGTTTCCGGAGGGCAGCCGCACGTTTGACGGTCAACTTGGCCGGGGGGAACCCGGCATCGCGATGATCGCAGCCCGGTCCGGCACACCGGTGGTTCCCGTCCGGCTCTTTGGCGCCCGCGAGGCCTGGCCGCGTGGGGGGAGTTGGAAACCGTTCCGCCCGATCCGGGTGGTCTTCGGGACTCCCCTCCGGTTTTCCGGAAACCCCAGGAACCGGGAGGATTTTCAAAAATTCGCCGACGAAATCATGGCGGCGATCAGCCGGCTCAGCTGGGATTGACGATGGCAGCCTGCCCCAGAGAGCTTTTTCCTGCTCCCCTGAACGCGGAATTGTGATACGGTTTTAGGTCGTTCGCACCGTTAGCTTAGTGGTAGAGCGCCACCTTGACACGGTGGAGGTCAGAGGTTCAAGTCCTCTACGGTGCATGGCAATCACCCGCGAAACATTACGGAAAGCCGTTTATGCCCAAGGCCTCAAACGTTGATGCATACATAACGCAGGCCCCGGTCGAGGCCCAACCCAAGCTCCGGGAGTTACGTGACTCCATCCGACTCATCCTTCCCCAGGCCGAGGAAAAGATTTGGTATGGCGTGCCCTTTTACCACGAAAGAGGGGAGGTGGTGGGCTTCAGTCTTGCCAAGCACCACGTCAGCGTGGGCATGGGGGCCAAGGTTCTGACCGGGGTTCGACGCCAAAAACTTGAGAAATCAGGCTACCGGACCGGCAAAGGCACCGTGCAGGTCCGGTTCGATCAGGCGATCCCCGTCGCCTTGTTTCGAGAGATGCTGGAGGAAAAATTAAAATTAAATCGGCTGCGAAAATAGGCGCCGGGGCAATTTCAGCTACTCCAGAAGCTCCTGCAGTTCCTGCCAGCTCAGACCCCGGACAAAATCCTCCTCGCTCACCAACGTGCCGCGGAAAAGTTCCTTTTTCCGTTCCTGGAGCCGGACAATCTTCTCCTCCACCGTGTCCCGGGCAATGAGCTTGTAGGAACTGACAATCTTGTTCTGCCCGATTCGGTGGGCCCGGGCTGTGGCCTGCTCCTCCACGGCGGGGTTCCACCACGGATCGAAATGAATCACCGTGTCCGCGCCTGTTAGGTTCAATCCCGTTCCGCCGGCCTTCAGGCTGATGAGGAAGACGGGAATCTCCTGGTTTCGCTGGAACCGGTCCACTTCCCCCGCCCGGTCCACCGTGCCGCCGTCGAGGTAGCAGTGGGGGATCTTCCGGCGGTTGAGTTCCGCCTGCACCAGCTTGAGCAGGGAGACGAACTGGCTGAAGACCAACATCCGGTGCCCGCCGGAAATCGCCTCTTCCAAACGATCCAGGAAGTACTCCATCTTTCCGGACGGCTCGGTCCAAGTCTTGCCGTTTTGGGGCAAAAGGCCGAGATGACAGCAGGCCTGGCGTAGGCGCATGAGCACCGTGAGTACTGCGATGCGGTCGCGTCCGCCGGACTCCTTGCCGGACAGCTCGCTGACCTGCTTGCGCCCCTCCTCCAGAATCTGGCGGTAGACTCCCTTTTGCTCGTCGGTCATCTCACACCAGGCGACCTGCTCGATCTTGGCCGGCAAATCCTTGGCTACTTCCGATTTGGTCCGTCGGAGCAGAAAGGGCCGGACCCTCTGCCGGAGCCGGTTCTGGGCCCGCTCATCGCCCAGCTTGGCCACCGGAATCTCGTACCGGTCCCGGAAATCCGCAGCGGAGCCGAGATATCCCGGCATCAGGAAGTCGAAGATCGACCAGAGATCGAGAAGCGAGTTCTCCAGCGGCGTGCCGGTCAGCACCATCCGGTGCTCACAGACCAGTTTTTTGACGGAGACCGCGGTCTGGCTGGTCCGGTTTTTGATGCTCTGGGCCTCATCGAGGACAATGGTGTCGAACTCCAGCTTCTCGTATTCGGCGATATCCCGGCGGAGCAGCGCGTAACTGGTCACGACCAGATCGGTGTCGGGAATCTTGGAAAAGAGCCCCTTCCGGCCCGCCCCGTACAGGGCCAGCATCTTCAGCCCGGGTGCGAACTTTTTCCCTTCATCCATCCAGTTGATCACCAGGCTGGTCGGACAGAGCACCAAACAAGGCAGCTTGGATTTGGTCTCCGCCCGGCGTAGCTCTAGGAAAGCCAGGGTCTGCAAGGTTTTTCCAAGACCCATCTCGTCGGCCAGCACTCCGCCAAAATGGTTGCGGGAAAGGTATTGGAGCCAGCCGATGCCTTCTTTCTGGTATGGCCGGACGATTTTTTCCAGTCGGGCCGGCAACTTGGCGTCCTCGAAATGCACCAACTCCTCGGGAGGCTTCCAGTTGGAACGCCCGTTGAGCGCCCAACCCGTTCCCTTCAACGCTTCCCCGAAATAGCCGCGGTATCTTTTCTCGAGGCGGTAGCGGTTCCCGTCCTGTCGCACCTGGCAGTCCCGCAAAACCTCGCTGAATTCCGCCACTTCGTCCGTGGGCACGAGCGCGATGCGTCCCCCCGCCAACCGGTGATGGCTGAGCCCGGTCTGCAGTAACCGCTGGACCTCGGCCTGGGTCAGCGAATCACTGCCGCTGCCCGATTTGAAATCCACCTCCACGGTCAGCCAGGAACCCCCGGTGTCCCGCAGGGTGATCTCCGGGGCAATATAGTCACACCGCCCCAGCAGGGATTCCATCCGCGGGGTCAGCTTCACCTCCCATTTCTTTTTCCAGCGGGGCAGCACGTTGGCAAGAAACGCCCCCACCTTGCCTTCCCCGGCCAACGTATACCGCTCGGCCGCCCGTTGCCCGGGCAGAAAACCGGCCGCCAAAAGCTCCCGCTGGGCCACGCGCTCCGCTTCCCGCCCGCGCACGCGGTAGCGCCGCGGATCAGCGGCGTCCGGCACCCAGGAATCCATGCCTTCGTTTTGGCCCGGCATTCCCGTGAGGATGTGGCTCTCATTTCCGTACATCGCCTCCAGTTGGCAGCTGATGCCGGAAAGCAAACCGTCCAGTTCCACCCGGAATTTCGGCAACATGGTCTCGAATTGGAGCTGGCGTAGCCGGTCGCCGGCCTCAAGACGCACATGCCGCTCGAGCAACGGCATCTCCCTTTGCAGGAAGTTGGCCAACCCTTCGCGGGCGACGGATCGCGGCCCTTTGCGCAGCCCGTCGTAGGATTGCGGCAAGCTGTCCAGCAGCTCCAGATGCTCGCCGTGCAAACGCCACCGGCCATGGGCGGCCTCCAACACCTCACTTCCCTCGGGCCCGGAAGGTGCGGGGATGACCTCCAAATGCAGGACGCCGGCATCATCGAGATCCGCCTTGAGCCGGGTACCCTCCGCCGCGCGACTCACCGCCAGATGCTTGCGGCGGCCGACAAACACCCTGGGATGTCCAAGCAACACGGGAAAAAACATGTCACGATCCGCAGCCGTGAGTTCTGCCTCTCCATGGACCGAGGCACCCTCCATTTTTTCCAGGGTGGTCAGCAAGGCCGCATCGGATTCGTCCACAATGTACGGCTCCACCTTGTCGACGGGGACCGCATCGAGGCTCTTCGTCGGACCCCCGTCCACGGAAGCCTCCACCGTCAGCGGAATTTTTCCAGCGCGCCAAGCCTTACCGAGATCAAGGGGGAGATGGACCTCGAGAGACAACGGTTTGGACCCCTTGCCTGCCAGTTGCCCCAGCACCCGCGGAAACCGGGGGGCCAACGCCCGGGCTGCTGCAGCCACCGGCCCGGCGATATGGCCGTTTAGGCGGGGAGCAGGGGCGGTCGCCGCTTTTCCGTTCCGCTCCAAATACTTCAAACTGAGGGCAATGACATGGGGGCAGACCGTGCCGTATTCGCGGGCCTGACGGCAACTGCAGAGGTTTTCGACATCGGCCAGGCGCTTGCCGAGCTTGAGGCGGGCGTTGACCGTGCCGGTACCTGCTTGGACCACTCCCCCCAAAACCGGGTCAATCCATTCGACCGACATCACCTTCCCCGCCTCCCACAAGGAACGCCCTTCCTGCATCGCCCGCCATCCTCCGATTTCCAAAAGCATCTCTTTGGACAACACGGACGGGATCGGATTATTTTCCGACATACTCCTAAATCGTATGGGATTCCGACAAGAGGGGGCAACCCTGCTCTCCGCCCCGTGTTTTCAGGTTGGGAACAACTTTTAGCCGCCCCAACTCTCCGCTGGCCGCACCGCCACCTCAATCAGATCTTCCGGCACCATGCCGGCAAACCCCTCCCGCATAACCCGGATCACCCGCTCCGCCATGGCCGTCGCCTCTTGGCCCGGCACCTCCAGGATCAGTTCGTCGTGCACGGTACTCACCAAGGGAGCGTCCGCCAGCGCGACCATGGCCCTTTTGATCGCGTCCCCACACGTTCCTTGGACCGGCGTGTTCACCAGGGCCGTGAAACGCACCCACTCCATCCTTCCCCCGGGAGGCGGAAGCCATCGCCGCCGCCCGTAAAGGGTCCGCACTTCGGTCACCTTGGAATCCCCCGCCGCCTGCCGGGCCTCGTCGTGCCATCGCTGAAGAGCCGGATAGGCCTCAAAGAATTTCCGCCGAAACTCACGGGCTTCCTTTTCCTCCAGTTTCAATCCGAAGGAGATCCTTCCGTATTCTGCCAGGCCCCGTGCCGACATTCCGTAAAGCAGTCCGAAATTGACGGCCTTGGCCAGCTTCCGCTCCTCCTCACTGACTTTTCCAACCGCCTTGCCGGCCAGTTTGCCCGCCGTCAGCGCATGGATGTCCTGGCCGGACCGGAACGCTGCCAGCATCGACTCCTCCTTGGCCAAAAAAGCCGCCACCCGCAGCTCAATCTGGGAGTAATCGGCAATCACCAGGACCTTGTTAGGCCCCGCCACAAAACACGAACGCATCTCCACGTCCCGCCCCACATTCTGGAGATTAGGTTCCCGGCAGGAAAAACGGCCCGTGGCTGTGCCCAGGGGATCGAACTCCGCGTGGATTCGCCCGTCCGGGCCCACCGCCTCCCGGTAAGCGGCGATCATCTGGGCACGCTTTTCCGCCGTTCGACTGCGCAACACCAGTTCGGCCGCCGCATCCCCGCTCATCACCAGAGCCAACTCGTCGGTCGACTTTAGCTTCAAGCCGCGCTTTTCCAGGGCTTCCTTGACCTGCTTGGGACTCCGCGGATTCAAATCCGCGCCCAGCTCCTTTTTCACGCTGACTTCCGTCTCCCGCCGGTTCTTTTCCGCCGAACGGGCCAAAACATCCATTTTTTTCAGGTCGACTCCAAACCCCCTGGCCTTCATGGCCGCCACCACCGGGGCCAAGGATCGTTCCAGCTCCCAGACTTTCTCCAGCCCCGCATTCCGCAGTTCCTTCGCCCAGTCCCGATCCTCGGGAATCATTTCCAAAAGCTCCTCCTTGGGCACACCGCGGCCGGCTTCCAGGATCCTTCGGGCCAAAATCTTTTCCTCCGCCTTCACCCCCTCACCCTAGCCCCTCCCCGGGCACAGAAGAACGGTCAACTTCCGCCTCAACTTGGCTCTCCCCGGGTGGTATTCTCGCTGCATGATCCGTCTGGGCGTGAATATTGACCATGTCGCCACGCTGCGACAGGCCCGCTACCGGAATCACACCGCCCCATCGGCACCCGAACCGGATCCGCTTCTCGCTGCCCGGGCTTGTCTGGCCGCCGGGGCCCACTCGCTCACCGTCCACCTCCGCGAGGACCGACGCCACATCCAGGACGAGGATGTCCTGCGGGTCGCCCGCGAGTTCCGCGACCGGCTCAACCTTGAGATGGCCGCAACCCCCGCCATGGTCGACTTCGCCCTGCGGTTGAAACCCTCCGAAGTCTGCCTGGTCCCGGAAAATCGCGCGGAGGTTACCACGGAAGGCGGCTTGGACGTGGCCGGAAAGGAAAAGCTCCTGGGCCCCGTGGTGCAAAAACTCCGCGAAGCCGGCATTCTGGTCAGCCTGTTTATTGACCCCGATCCACGGCAGGTGGACGCCTCCGCCGCCATCCGCGCCCCGGTGATCGAACTCCACACCGGACGCTTTGCGGATGCCGCTCCGGCGGCGCGTCCAACGGAACTAGCCCGCCTGGAGAAGGCGGCCCAACAGGCGCACCACCGCAAACTGCAGGTCAATGCGGGTCACGGCCTCCGGCTTTCCAACCTTCCCGAACTTCTCCGCGTCCCCCACCTTCACACCCTCAATATCGGCCATTCGCTGGTCAGTCATGCCCTCATCGTCGGCCTGGATCGCAGCGTGCGCGACTTCTTGGAGGCCATCGCCGAGCCATGAGCCAGGAAAAACTTCTCGGCATCGGCATGGACCTGGTGGAGATCGACCGCATCGAGGATTCCATGAAAAATTTTGGGGATCGTTTCCTTCAGCGTATTTTTCACCCGTCCGAGGTTGCCTATGCGCAGGCCCAGGCCCGCCCAGCCACCCATCTGGCCGCACGCTACGCCGCCAAGGAGGCCGCCTCCAAGGCTTTCGGCACCGGGATCGGGAAACGACTGCCCTGGCTGGGGATGGAAATCGGCCGCCACTCCTCCGGCGAACCTTTTCTCCGCTTTCACGCCGCCGGCGCCGAGCTGGCCAAGGCTCGGGGCGTGGCGCGGGCCCTCGTCACCTTGACCCACACGCGCACTCACTCGGCGGCAACCGTCGCCCTGCTCGGACCATGATTGTCCTGTCTCCCGCCCAAGCCCGCACTTGGGAAGAAAAAAGCCTGCGGGAAGGCGCTCGCATGAAGGAGTTGATGCGGCAGGCGGTGGAGGGTGCCCTGCGGGAAATTCGTCCCTATCTTCCGAATTCCGGGCACGCCTTGTTCCTGGTCGGACCCGGGCACAATGGGGATGACGCCGTCCTTTTGGCACTGGAACTGAAAGAGCTGGGCTGGAAGGTCGAGCTGCTTCTCTCCCGCGCTGCCGGCCAAAGGACCCATCCCGATCCGCGGGTTAAGGCTAAGGTCTGGAAAAAGGCGCTGGTTTGGCCGGCCAAGCCGCAGGGATTTCTCCAAGCCACGGGACCGCGGCTGGTGGTCGACGGCCTGCTTGGACTCGGCGCCGTTCCACCCCCGCGCCCCCCGGAAACCGCCATCCTCAACTGGATCGGCAAGGAAAAGCGGGGCACCGACCTTTTTGTCGCCCTGGATCTGCCCACCGGGTTGCACCCGGCGGAAGGTCATGCCCCCGGAGCCGTTTTTCACGCCGATTTCACTGTTGCCTTGGGCTCGGTCAAATCCGGTTGCCTCAAGGATCAGGCTCTTCCCCAGGTGGGACGGCTTCTCGGGGTTCCCGTGGATTTCGGGATTCCCCCGCCCAAGGCCCATGCCGATTTTCTTCTGCCCGCCGAAGCGGGACTTCTGCTCCGTCACCGACGGGCGGATCTTCACAAACATTCTGCCGGCATCGTCCATCTCTGGGCTGGCTCCAACGCCTACCCCGGGGCATCCCTCCTTGCCTCGGAAGGCTCCCTTCGCTCAGGAGCCGGCTACGTTCGGCTGTTCACGGATCGCTCCATTGCGTCTTGGATCCCCGCACGCCTTCCAGAGTTATTGCTGTCCCCCCATGCCGACGGCACTCCTCCGGACATGGACGCGTTTCAAAAACAGGCCAAGGCCTTGGTCATCGGTCCGGGCCTACCCCCCACCCAAACCCTTGCGGATTTTCTCTCCCGCCTGCTGGCCGATGCCACCGTACCGGTGGTCTTGGATGCCGGCGCACTCGATCTCGTGGCATCGCACCCGGAGTGGCTGGAAAAAGCAAAGGCTCCCTTGATCCTCACCCCGCACGGCGGTGAGTTGGGTCGCCTGATTGGACAAAAGGTCCGGGACCGTTCGGAAGCGGCTCAAATCTGGCTGGATCGCCATCCTCATACCTTCCTCGTCGCCAAAGGCCCGCATACTTTGGTCGCCAGTGCGGATCTGCCTTTCAGCCACAACGGAACCGGCGGACCCGCCCAAGCCACCGCCGGGATGGGCGATTTACTGGCCGGACTGATCGGGGGCCTCTTGGCCTCAGGCTATCCACCCTACGACGCCGCCCGCTTGGCCGTGCATTGGCACGGCTTGGCCGCGGATCGTGCCACGCAAGAAGGGGGTCCGGCTGTGCTGGCTTCGGATGTGGCCCGCCACTTTTCCCCGTCTTGGCGGATTCTCCAAGGACAGGCAGTTTCAAGGAAGTCATGAACTTAAGCGATGTCCGCCAAATCCGGATCTGGCTGCAGCTGATCGACGGCTTGCTGGCGGCCACCGCCATGGTCGCGGCTTACTACATCCGCGTGTACTGGTTGCCGGATATCCTCCCCCTGGAATCCCGGGAAATCGGCCAATTCTCAATCTATGTTCCCTACATCGCCATGATGGGCGTGGCCGCCCCTCTGGTCCTCAGCCGCCGCGGCTTGTACCGGCATTTTTCCGGCCGCGGACGGAAGGCCAACTGGGCCGCCATGTTTGAAGCAGGCTTGATCCTTTTCCTGATCGGCGTGTCGGTGATCTTCTTTTTTAAGCAATCCCCGAGCCGGATCGTCTTCCTGATTTTTGTCCCCCTTTTCTTTCTCCTCCTGCTTCTGCGGGAGGAGGTGTTTTATCGGTTCCGGATCTTCCGCCGGCAAACGGAGCATTACTCGGTCCGTCTTTTGCTGGTGACCGATTCACCGGGCCACTCGGATCGTTGGATCAACCTTTTTTCTGACGCCCCGGTGGGCATCCGGGTCACCCGGACCTTCCCCGCCGAGTCCGGGTCCATCGCGGATTTTGTCGAGGCGCTGCACGAGGATTCCGCCGGCATTGTCCTCTTCGATGTCAGCACCCGGCACATGAACTGGACGGCCCAGGCCATCAAGGCATGCGAGGAGGAGGGCATTGAAGCTTGGCTCAGCACGGATTTTGTCGGCACCCAGATCGCCCGGGCCCAGTTCGAGGAGATCATGAACCGGAATCTGCTGGTCTTTCGTTCGACCCGTGCCGGCACTTGGCAATCCGTGGCAAAAATCCTCTTCGACCGCCTCGCCTCTACGTTTCTGCTGGTTCTGCTCCTTCCGCTCTTTCTGGTGATCTGGGTGGCCATCAAGCTGGAATCCCCCGGCCCGGTGCTTTTCAAGCAACGGCGGAGCGGTCGCCACGGGGATCCCTTCACCATGTACAAGTTCCGCACCATGCACACGGACGCGGAGATGCGGAAAGCCGAGCTGGAGGCTCTCAATGAAATGCAGGGGCCGGTTTTCAAAATCAAAAAAGACCCCCGGGTCACGCGGGTGGGCGGATTTCTCCGGTTCACCTCCTTGGACGAGCTCCCCCAGCTCATCAACGTGTTTCTGGGACATATGAGCCTGGTCGGCCCTCGTCCCCTGCCCACCTACGAGACCCTCGCCATGACCGCCAACGCCCAACGTCGGCGTCTGAGCGTCAACCCCGGGATGACCTGCCTCTGGCAAATCTCCGGCCGCAACGAGGTGAAGGACTTCTCCGATTGGGTTCGTCTGGATCTGGAGTACATTGACCAATGGTCCCTCTGGCTGGATTTTCAGATTCTTCTCCGGACGATTCCCGCGGTCCTTTTTGGGCGCGGCGCCCACTAATCTCGACCCTGAAAAACCCCCTCCCACCCCCCTGGTTCCAAGTTTGGGGTTTGAGGTCAAAATGAAGGAGAACTCGACTCCGCCAAAGCCGTTGCTTTTGGATCTTCCCGGCAAGGAGTGGCCGTTGCCGGTCCACGAACCCTGGCGCGAAAAGCAGATTCGCGAGTGGATTTTCCAGCGCTTTGCCTCCTCTTTTGGCGAAATGTCCAACCTCTCTGCCACCTTGCGGCGGGATCTGGACACTCGGTTTCGTCTGGCCGCCGTCGAACCGGTGAAAATCCAGGGCTCGGCGGACACCACACGAAAAATTCTCTGGCGGTTGGGAGACGGCTCGCTTTTGGAGTCCGTGCTCATCCCGGCCAACCCGGGAAACGACGGCGGACGCAGCGGACGCCTCACGCTCTGCGTCTCCAGCCAGGTCGGCTGCGCCTATGGGTGCCGCTTCTGCGCCAGCGGCCTGGACGGCTGGCGAAGGAACCTCACCGCCGGGGAAATTGTGGGGCAGGTTCTGGGAGCCGCAAAAATCGCCGGGCGCCGTCCCGACAATCTCGTCTTCATGGGCATGGGAGAACCCCTCGCCAACCTGCCCCGCCTTCGTGCCTCCCTGGAAATCCTCACCTCACCGGAGGGACTGGGCATGGGTGCCCGTCATCTCACCGTCTCCACCAGCGGACTCGCCCCTCAGATTGAGGAGCTGGCCAAGGTGCCCGGACAGTTCCGCCTCGCCCTCTCCCTCCACGCTGGCACGAACGAAACCCGCGACAAGATCATGCCGGTGAACCGCAAGTACCCGCTCGAAAAACTGATTCCGGCCTGCGAGATCTTCGCCAAGGCCAAACGCAAAATGATCACCTTTGAATACATCCTGCTCAAGGACCTGAATGATGACCCCGCCGAGGCCCGGGCCGTGGTTCACCACGCCCGCCGCCTCCACGCCAAGGTGAACCTGATTCCCTACAATACCGTCGAGGGGTTGCCCTACGAACGACCCTCCGAAACCGCCATCCGACGTTTCCAGAATGTTTTCAAGGACGCGGGCGTGGAGGCCACCGTCCGGCGGGAAAAAGGGCACGATATCGACGCCGCCTGCGGCCAGCTCCGCCTTCGCGAGGAAAAGGCCGGAAGGACCGCCTAACCTTTCCCGATTTTTGACTCCTTGCCCACCCCGCCACGACTGCGGAGGTGAATGGTTTTTTTCTCCAGATCGTGGACGGCCCGGATGTAGCGAACCGTCTGGCTTTTGGCCCTCATCAGGATCGTGTGGGTGATGGCCTTGTGTCCGATCAGCTTCACACCGGGAAGCAGCGGGCTTTCGATGATGCCGGTGGCGGAAAAGATCGCACTGTCACCGGTGACGATGTCCCGGGACCGGTAAATTCTTTGGATTTCGGTTTCTGCCATGCCCTTGACCTCCCGGGATTTTGCCTCGGGATTGGGGAACCACATCCGCATCTGGATTTCTCCTCCCAGCGCCCGCAGGGCAGTGGCCGTCAAGACCCCCTCCGGCGAACCTCCGATGCCCACATACAGGTCGATCCCGGAATCCGGCAACGAGGGTGCCACCGCCGCGGTGATGTCACCGTCCCCGATGGTCCGCAGGGAGGCACCGCACCGGCGGATCGCATCCACGAACGCCTGGTTCCTCGGACGGTCCAGCACCAGCACCACCATGTCGGTGATTCTTTTCCGGAGGATTTGGGCCATCCGGGGCAGCGTCTCCTCCAAAGGGGTATCCAGAAAGTTGGCCTGGGGATCCTCCCGTTTGAGGAATTCGGCCACGGCTGGCCCGTAGGACATTTTGTGGGAATAGTAACTGGGAATGTTCCGCATGATTGGCTGGGACGAGCCCGCGGGAGCCTCGGCCGCCGCCATAACCGAAATGGCGTTGGGGGAACCTTTGGAGAGGTTGGTGGTTCCGTCGATCGGATCCAGGGCGATGTTGAAGACGGGATCCTGGGCTCCCCACTTGCCCAGCTTGTCTCCCAGGAAAATTCCCGGGGCGTTGTCTTTGATTCCCTCGCCGATCACCACTTCCCCCCGGATGTCGATCAGGTCAAAGACCCCTTGAATGGCGTCGCAGGCGGCCGCATCGGCCTGCTCTTTTTCCCCTTTGCCGATAAATCGCATGGCGTTGAGGGCCGCATTTTCCGTGGCGCGGACAAATTCAAATTCAATGGAACGCTCGGAGTCAGGCATGGCCTCAAACTACGGAAACTTGAAGTGCGCTCGAGAGGATATTAGCCCCTACGTCCCATGGCCCACTCCGTGCCTTTTTTCACTTCTCGAGGATTTGCGCCCCCCTCGGACCCACCCCGGCGCCAATCG
>CAZURF010000006.1:0-34478 GCA_964623555.1 uncultured Akkermansia sp.
GTTGGCCGCCGTTGCCGAAGCCGTAGCTGTGGAGGCCTTTGCCGAGAACGAAGTTTACCCCGTACCAAGCCATGAGGATGGTGAGAAAGCTGGCGATGGATCCGACCGCGAGACCGTACCCACCCCACCATCCGCCCAAGCGACCGTGGAGGAGGATGATGTAGGAGAGCAAAGCGATGAGGGCCCACGTTTCCTTGGGATCCCAGTCCCAGAAACGTCCCCAGGAGTAGTTAGCCCAGACTCCGCCGAGAATCACGCCGGCGGCGAGGAGGAGGACGCCGATCTGGAGGCAGCGATAGAGTTGCAGGACTCCGGCATCGGTGCCGGACGGCAGGGATCGTTGTTGGAGGGAGCGAAACACGATGAAATGTCCCAGGGCGGTGGCGAGGGCGAAGGCCCCGTAACTGAGGGTGATGGTAAGGACGTGAATGGTCAGCCAGAAGTTACTGCGGAGGACCGGAACGAGCGGGTTGAGAGATGGGTCGAGCACGGCGGGTTGCAGGTCGGAGGCCACCAAGGCGAGAATGACCACCGGGGAGGCGGCAAGAAGGTAGGCGGGGGTGCGATACCTAGACGCGAAAAAAATGGCAAAGAGGGAGGCGCCGAATGCCACCCAAAGAATGCTTTCGTACATGTTGGTGACTGGCGGGCGACCGGCGATCCAGATGCGGACGGCAAAACCGGCAACCAGAAGCAGGGAGCCAAGGAGGGAGAAGGCCCAGCCCAGGGAAAGGGCACGGGATGACTTTTCTTTTCCGGCGACGAGAAGGAGCAGGGCGGCCAGAAGCCAGGAGACCCAGGCCCAGCGGAACGGATGGAATTTCAGATACATCACCTCGAGCGAGAGCTTGGTTTGGGGGAGTTGGGCGCGGTTTTGGATTTCCGCCAAGGCGGAGTGGGATTTGATTTCTCCGGAAGTCGGGGCCCATGGAGTACCGGAAGGGGATCCTGCGGGAGGCGGGATCATGCGGATGGCATCACCGGTGAGAATGGATTGCAACAGGTTCACACGAAGGCTGACGATCTGGGCGGCCGCCGCGGCCGGGGGAACGGAATCGCGCGAACCCGAGGCGCGGGCGGCATCCGCGATGGCGGCGAGCTGAGACAGGCGGGGCAGGGTGGAGAGGCGGCGGAGAGAAAAGAGGCGGGTGTGCTCCGTCAGTCCGAGTTCCTGACGCAGAGCGGGATCCTCGACCAACAGGATCGGCTCCTGATCCCAGCCGGCCGGTTCCATCCATAGCGAGAGGACCAGCCGGCGGGCACCGACTTTGCCCAGATCGGGGAGTTGAACGGACGTCCGACCCGCCAAGGTGGTGGTGATTTCCTGGGCGAAAGACAAGAAGGGTTTGATGCGGCCGCGATGTTGGACGGCCAGCGAATCAAACGAGGGGTCGTCCGGGACGAGAGAGGCTTCCGTTTGGGCGGCCTGCAGGTTTGTTCCGGCGACCAGAAGGAATAGAAAGAGAAAAAGACGGTTCATGAGGTGGGGAGGGGTTCCCGACGAAGATAGAACATGGAAAAGATTCCGACCACCATGAGAAGTGAACCGCTCCATTTCAGAAGCCAACCGGGGTCGTGGAGGACCTGCAGGGTGGTACGGTTCAGATTTTGCGGATCCCAGCCGGCTTGCGAGAATTTATAAGAGAGCCCGGTGATCTGGGGAAGGAGTCCGGGGGGATAGGTTGCGGGCTGGTTCATTTCCAGTTGGGCGGGGACGGCGAGGTTCTTTTTCTCCTCCGCGAAGGTGACGGTGGCGCGGAAGTTGGCGGGCTCGTCGGTGCCGGGATCGCGAGGCACCTCAAAGGAATCGAGACGAATGGTGAAAGGAAGAGGCTGAAGTTCGAGGCCAAATCCGATGCGCGAGGCGATGTCGCCGACCTGCAGGACAAAGGAGGAGCCGGAGGAGATCCAAAAAGCGGGGCCTTCCCGTCCCTCAACGGTTCGGAGGCGGGCATGAATGGCAGGGCGACCGGGTTGAGCAGAAGGCTTTTCTTCCGGAACGGTGATCGTTTCGATCCGCCCCTTGGGTTCCCAGGCCACCAGCTTGGCCGACCATCCCTTCCAACCGGGGGAGAAGATGTCGCCGGATTGGATGGTGCCCGTGACCGTGGGCCCGGAGGCCGGAAGACCAAGGTAGGTCAGGGAACCCGGGGTCGGACCAGGAGCAAGAAGAAGGCGGGAGGGGGTGGAGGGTTCTGCCCGTGTGCCCTCCAGCATGACGAGAATGGCGGGGTTGTCGGGGCGATCTCCCTCGGTGGCCGGCTGGCCGTCGCGAAGGACAAGGTTGGGCCAGTAGCGAGCGACCAAAATCTTTGTCCCGGAAATATCGTCCAACGTGCGGTTGAGAAGGTCCTTGAGGCGGTA
Organism: uncultured Akkermansia sp.; assembly: GCA_964623555.1. Classification (GTDB taxonomy): domain Bacteria; phylum Verrucomicrobiota; class Verrucomicrobiia; order Methylacidiphilales; family Verrucolacustridaceae; genus Verrucolacustris. The sequence goes on from CAZURF010000006.1 coordinate 2,365, forward strand.
GACCTCTCCGGTGCCATCAGGCCGAAGGACTTCCACCTCCAAGGGATCCCCGTCGCGACGGCTGCCGAGGAAGAACCGGAAGCCGGCGGGTGATCCGGTGGTGTTGTGGACAATGGGTTGGGAAGGTTCGTGTGCGAGGATCATCTGGGTTTCGCGATAGGTGGGGGCGGCCGCCGGGCGCTGGTCCTTGGGCAGGGAGGGGAGAAATTCCACTTTCGCTTGCGCACTCAAGTCCGCCTGGGAATCAGCGGGTGAACCCAGGGCGAGCGAGAGACGGATGGGTTCCGGGCCAAAGGGCCCGGTCATTTCGAGGGTGCATCCGGGCCCGGGGGAGGAGGAATCAGGGACGAGGGAGGATCTTTCCGTGGAGCGTGAAGTGTAGCCGTCGATGACCAGCTGGGTGTCGGACCCCGGAAGGGGGAGAAGGCGGGGACGGTCGGGGCGGGGAGTGCGGATCTCCGGATCGAAGGGGGTAGAGAACAGTTGGCCGGTGGCAGGGCTTTCCACCGTGAGGCGGGGTCGGTCGAGCAGCACCTGCTGGGCAGGCGGTGCATTTTCAAAAAGATCGATGGACCCCTCGAATCCGCGGGCCATACCCACCAAGGCCCCGCCAAGCAGGGTGATGATGCCGGCGTGGGTGATGACGAATCCGGCGTGATGACGCTGCCACGGCCAGCGGGTGGCGGCGGAACAGATGAGGTTGAGACAGAGGAGGAGGAGCCACAGGTTGAACCAGGGGGAGCCATAGACATAGGCACGTGCCACGCGGGCGTTGAAGCCTGATTCCAGAAATGTGGCGGCGGCGCAGACTCCCGTGAGGGTGATGAGGAGCAGGATGGCCAGGTCAAGAGAGCCAAGGGCATAGACTCCCCGCCAGAGAGGGGATCGGGCCGTGCGTTCTTCGCCAATTTTTTTCTGGGCCGGGTCGACAGGCATGGAAAGAGGATAGGGGGGGCAAGCGGAAGAACAAGAGGGGCTCTTTTGCGCACAGGTTATTCTCCGACTGTCCCAGAACATGCCTTCGAACCCTTTTCGCCCATGGGTCGTCGGAGGATGATTTCATGGTGAAAAAGTGGATGGCGTGGATTTGTTTGCTGGGAATCGCAGGAGCGGTTTCCCGTGGAGCGGAGCACGCCCCAAGGCTCGGCTTGGAGGGCGAAAAATTCGTCTATCTGGATGAGACCGGCAGCAAGGTTTGGCCGGAGCCGTGGGACTGGGCATGGCCGTTTACCGAGGATAGGGCGGGGGTTCGCCGTGGCCCCCGGTGGGCTTTACTGGACACCCAAGGGAGGAAAGTGGGACAGGCGAGGTTTGACTGGGTGGGGTTGTTCAGCGAGGGATTGGCTCCCGCGCGACAAGGCGCCAAATGGGGTTACCTCAACCGCGAGGGAAACTGGGCGATCGCTCCGTTTTATTCCGATGCCCGGCCCTTCCGGCAGGGCGTGGCAGCGGTGCAGATCGGAGGGGCGCCGAATGTGGTGAACAAGGCTGATCAGTTGCCGGGGCTGCCGGAGATTTATGGAAAACTTTCGAAAAGAATCGATTTACAGGTGCCCGCCTCCTCCGGCGGAAAGTGGGCCCTGATCAACACCCGGGACAATTATCTGGCTCCCCCAAAATACGAGGCGGTGCTGGACGCTTCCCAAGAGCTGATTTTGTTCCAGGAGCAGGGCGCATGGGGTTATCTAAACCTGCGCGGCGAGGTCGCCATCCCGCCCAAATATCTCAAGGCCTCCCCTTTCCGCGACGGCTTGGCGGAAGTCACGTTGATGAATTGCCGGTCAGGGAAGATTGACCGGAGCGGACGATGGATGGAGACGGAAAAAATCCTCAGCCAGGAATTGAAAAATAGCCGGACGGCTTTGGCTGAAGTTGCCACGGCCTCCGGAGAGCCAAAGACGATTCCGTCTAGCAGTCGATAGTCTGCCCCTGGCGGGCGAACGAAACGGGGACGTTCCGGGCGGCTGGAGCTTTTTTAATTTCGTCCTCCATGGTCTGGAGGGTGGGGTCGGAGTGGGAGGGGTCAAAATGGGTGATGACCAACCGGCGGGCGCGGGCGAAGACCGCCTCCTGTAGGCAAAGTTCGGGAGTGCCGTGCCCCCAGCCTTTGCGTTGCTGGTGTTCCTCGTGGTTGTACTGGCCGTCGCAGACCAGCAGGTCGGTATCGGCGGCCAGTTTGACCAAAGGGCTGTCGGGAGAGGGTTGGGGCTCGTTATCCGTGGCAAAGACCAGGGAGCGGCGGTCATGTTCCAGCCGATAGGCCAGGCATCCTCCGGGATGCGAAACGGCAGCCGATCGGATGTGCAGATCCCCGGAGGGAGAGGCGATCCGGACGGGTTGCCCGGGCTCGATTTCCGCAAAGGAAATCCTGGCGCGGAGCTGGGGAAATCCGGCGGGAAAGAAGGGTTCGCACTGCTGGGCGTGGAGGGCTTTTTCTATCAGGTTTCCGGTCGGGGCACCGGGAAGCCGCGGAGAGTAAATCTGAATGGACACGTCCTCAAAAAAAGCGGGGGTGAAAAAAGGAAATCCCTGCAGATGATCCCAATGGGCATGGGTGAAGAGGAAGGTGAACGATTTCTTCTTCGACTGGATCCAGGTTCGGCCGGCTTGGCGGAGGCCGGAGCCGGCGTCGATGATGAGCAATTGGTCTTTCCCCCAAGCCACGCTGACGCAGGTTGTGTCCCCGCCGTACTGATGCGTGGGAATCTCCGCGGTCGAGGGGGAGGGAATACTGCCCCGGGTGCCCCAGAAAGTGAGTCTCATCACCCTCCTTTTTTGCCCGGAAGGGTGCGCGCGAGAAGCAGGATATTTTTATCCCCTGCCCTTCGACGTTCGATCCGGTGAAAGCCAGCCTGCATCATCAGCATGCCCCAGCCTCCCTGGCCAATCTCCCCGGGGAGACGGCTGACAATCCGTTCGGGCGCGAAGGCTTTTCCTTGGTCGAAAAGCTCAAAAATCAGTTCCTCTCCGGTTTGTCTGATCTCGATCCGGACGGGACCGGGACGACCTCCATAGGCATGCAGGTGGATGTTGGCCAAAGCCTCATCCAGCCCGGCAAGCAACCGTCCGGTATCCGCGTCGTTAAAGCCGGTGTGCAGGGCCCACCGTTCGGCCAGTTGCCGCAGGCCATGGAGACGGGGCGGAGCCAGTTCGATTTCAACCGAGGCTTCCGGCGTGGGAAGGGGCTGAGACAACGCCATCCTCAGTCGTTAGGAATCGGGGCGGGAACGGGTTTGTCGCTCTTAAGGATGGATTCCTCGGAAGGCAGGCGGGGGACGGGTCCACCCCAAAGGAGGCGCCAGGGTTTTCTGGCGACGGTGCCCATGAAGGTTTTGCCGTATGTGGCAATGACTTTGAAGTTCTCGAGGACATTTTTCAGATCGAGAATGGCTTGGCTGATCGCGCTGTCGTTTTTATTCAAAAGCTCGTTGACGCCATCGAGCAGCTCTTTGCCGGAGGTCATGACCTCATCCAGGCTGGCCGAGCGTTTGGCGTAGAGAATGGTTTCCGAGGGGAGGGTGGGATTGATGACGGGGCCAGGCTCCAAATTGAGATACTTCTCCCCCAGCACCGTGTCGGCGGCGATGGAGGCGGTGGTGCCCACCCGGAGGGTGGGGAGCTTTTGATGGATGTCCAACACGAGGCGGATAGCGCATCCCGGGGAGGTTTTGGCTCTCTCCTCGTCGTTGAGGGGACGCATGGAGTGGATCTTGCCGACGGGGGTGCCGGCGTAGCGGACGGCGGCTTCCTGGGAAAGTCCCACGGCACTGGGAAGGTCGACGGTGAGGACGGATTTGGGCCGATCCAGATGAATGCCGGAAATCGCGATCGAAAGCGCCGCCAACAGCACGAGGCTGGAAATAATGACGGCCGCTGCGATCAGGAATTCCGTTTTGAAAGCTTTCATGACAAAGGGGTAACTATTCAGCCGTCTCCGAGGAGGTGTTTCAAGTAATCATCTTGGGATAGCCGGAAGGGGATGGGGCCATCCGCCTCTCCGCGAATGAACTGCTGGAGAAAGGGGTCCGGGTTATCGCGAATTTCCTGCGGGGTCCCCTCGGCCACAATCTCCCCCTGGCGTGGGCCACTGCCCAGCATGAGCATCCGGGTGGCAATGCGGAAAGCGCTGGTCATGTCGTGGCTGACCACCACTGCGGTGACTCCAATCTTGCGGGTGCTGTCCAAGGTAAGCTGGTCGACCACGGCGGTCATCACGGGGTCGAGGCCCGAGGTGGGCTCATCGCTGAAAAGAAGCTCGGGGTCCAAGGCCAGGGCACGGGCGAGCCCGACGCGCTTGCGCATTCCCCCGCTGATTTCCGAGGGTTTGAAATTCTCGAACCCGGTCAACCCCACCAGTTCCAGCTTCATTTTGACCACCATCTCGATGAGGGAAGGGTCGACCCGACTGTGTTCCTGAAGCGGAAGGGCGATATTTTCCCCCACGGTCATCGACTGGAAAAGAGCGCCGAACTGGAAGTTCATGCCGAAGCGAAGGCGAATCTTGTCCAAGGACTCCGGATCCAGCTGGGTGATGTCCTGTCCGAACAGGTGAACCGAGCCCGAGGTGGGTTTTTGGGCGCCGATGAGGATCCGGAGCAGGGTGGTTTTTCCGCAACCGCTGCCCCCCATGATGATGAAGGTTTCCCCCCGGCGAACCTTGAAATTGAGCCCATTCAGAACCGCCCGCCCATTGAAGACCTGAACCAGATCCCGCACCTCGAGAATGATGTCAGAAGAGTCGGAAGTTTTTTTGGACGTATTCTTCATGAGACAAAGAAAAAGAGTCCGGTGAGGATGGCATCGGAGATGATGATCCAAAGAATGGAGAAGACCACCGAGTTGGTGGTGGCACGCCCGACGCCTTGGGCGCCGTCCTCCACGTTCAATCCCTGGTGGCAGGCGATGGTGATGATGATGTGGGCGAACACCACGCTTTTGATCAGACCCGAGTAAAGGTCCCATAACTCCGGCCGATCGACGGCATGTTTGATGTAAAACGAGGTGGGCATATCCAGCGTGCCCGCACAAACCGCCCAACCCCCGGCCAGGCCGATGCAGTTTCCAAAAATCGTCAGAATCGGGAGCATGATCACCAGGGCGAGATAGCGTGGAACCACCAGATAGCGGACGGGGGAAATGGCCATGACGCGCAGGGCTTCAATCTCCTCGTTGACCTTCATGGTGCCGATCTCGGCCGTCACGGCCGATCCGCTTCGGCCGACGACGATGATGGCGATGAGCAGGGGGCCGAGCTCCCGCATCAGGCTCAGGGAGACGAGATCGGGAATGAAGGAGTCGGCTCCCAGTTTCCCCAGTTCAGTGGAGGCCTGCATGGCCAGGATGAAGCCAACGCTCAGGGCCACCAGGCTGGCCATCGGCAGGGCCTGAACACCGATCCGGAGCATTTGGGAGAGGGTCGACCCGGGCGAGAGAACCTTGGGATTGGTCAGACCCCAAAGAAGGAAGGAGTAGATGCGCGCATTGAGCACCCAGTAGCCCTTTCCCTCGTTGCGGCGCAGCAGGCGGACGAGAAATTTCAAGACGAACCGTGGGTCAGAGCCTTCCGGGCGGCAGCAAGGTCGGGGTAGATCGAGAAGACCTCGCTCAGTCGTACCAAGTCAAAGGAGCTACGAACCCGGGGCGCGAGCGAGCAGAGGGCCAGCTTTCCGGAGAACGCCCGGGAGCTTTGGTAGTATTCGATCAGGGTGGCGAGGCCGGACGAGTCAATGTAGAGGACGGCGGAAAAATCGAGCAAAAGGCAGGGGGTCTTGGCGGCCGCCTTGGCCCGCAAGGTTGACCGGAGGGTGGGAGACTGGTTCAGATCGATTTCCCCCGCCACCGTGAGAATCAGGATCCCTTCTTCGGCTTTTTCCGTAATCTCCATGGAAGTTCCTTTTTTATGCCAAGAGAGAGCCGAGCCCAAGCGCAAAGGGGGGGGAATTTTTCACTGGTGATGGGAGGGGGTTCGGGAGAGTGTGGAGTTCCATGAATCTTCTTTCTTTTTTCCGGCCGCCCCCGCTGGATCCCATGTTGCAGGTTGTTTCGGGGGCACCCATTTTCCGGGATTGTACCCGCTCCGAACTCGAGACCCTGCGGTTGCATCTGCACGAAAGGCATTTTTTGGAAGGAGAGATCGTTTTTGACGAGGGGGAGGAGGGGGAGGGCATGTACGTGGTGATCACCGGAAAACTGAGGGCCGTTCGCAAAGGGATGCTCAAAAAGAAGACCTTGGGGGAAATTTTGCCCGGAGAGTCTTTCGGCGAAATGGCCATGCTGGGGGCCAGTCCCCGGGTGGCCACGGTGGTGGCCACGGAACCGACCACGGTGCTGGCGATGTTCCGCCCGGAATTGTTGCGCTTGGCCGAAGGACGGCCCCGGCTGGGATATAAAATTGCCATGGGGGTGGCCAGGGTCCTGGAGTCGCGCATGCGGCAGACCGCCGATGGGCACCTGGAAAAATCCCTGACGGCGTGAGCGAAATGAACCCCACGCCCCGTTCGCTGGAGCACCCGATCATCTGGGTGGCGGTGATCGCCGGCACCCTCGGGTCGATCGTTCTGCTCAACACCATTGCCTGGTTGACCCTGCCCTTGGTCCTGGCGGTGGTTTTCTACTATCTGGTGGAGCCGCTGTTGCAGCGCATGCAGCTCGCCGGGGCCACGCCCAACCAGGCGTTGGGCATCTTTTTGGGAGCGGCGATCCTCGTGACCGCCATCGCCTCGGTCACCGTTTTGCCGGCCATGCTCAACGGTCTTTCCGAATTCCAGAACAATCTTCCCGACTATTGGGACCGGCTGCAAACGGTGATGCGAAACAACCTGCTTTTGCTGGAGAGCAAATTCCATTTTGCCAAAAAAGCGAAGCTGGCGGAGGCCTTTCAAAACCAAATCGACCGTTTTGCCTCGACCTCCGGGAAGGAGCATATCGCGGACGTGGCAATTTTTCTTCTGCACTGGTTGCCCAGTCTTCTCCTCGTCCCTTTTCTCGCCTTTTTCTTTCTGCGGGACGGGGCGGCGGTGCACCGACTGGTGCTCCGGGCCGTGCCGAACGCTTTCTTTGAAAAGACGCTGATCTTGTTCGACCGGCTGAACCGGCAGATGCACGCCTATTTTCGGGGCATGCTCGGTCTCACCCTGCTGGATACGATCACGTTGGGTCTGGGTCTCTGGTTTTTGGGACATGGCCCCGGGATTTTTGGTTTCCGTGACGCCATGATCCTCGGACTGATCTGCGCCATTTTCGCCTGGGTGCCCTACATCGGATCGGCCCTCGGCGGTTTGGTGGCGGTGGCGACCTGCGCGGTCAAGGCTCCCCAGGCCGGGTGGTTGATGCTGGCGGTGATTGTGCTGTTTCTGTTGGTCAGAATGTTGGATGAATTTGTCTACACCCCCATGACGGTGGGACGTGCCCTGCGCATGCATCCTCTCATTACCGTGATGATGATTTTTACGGGAGGCATGCTGGGAGGGGTCTATGGGCTTCTTCTGGCGATGCCTCTGCTGGGGGTATTCAGCGTTTTGGGGCAGATGTTCGGCGAGATCTGGTTTGATCCCCGTCTGCGAGCGCGCCATCAGGCCCGGATTCTTTTAGAGAAACAGTTGGCCTCCAGAGACTTGGAAGTTTAAGCGAGGAGTTGGAACCGGGCGGGAAACTTGCCCCCGTGGAGGTACGCGGGCACAATGTTGCCATGGCCAAATCCCGATCCAAAAAACCCGCCCGCAAAGCAACTTCCACCAAAATTTCGCATGATTTCCGGGAGGTGATCTCCCATGCCGAGGAGCTGTTGCAGGCCACGGCCGGGGAGCTGGGCGACAAGGCCCGTGAGGTGCGGCAGCAGTTGGCCCACAAGATCGAGGCGGCCAAAGAGAAATTCCAAAGTTTGGAGGATGTGAAGGAGGCGGCGGAGGAAGGGATGAAGGAGGCCGATCGGGTGATCCGCAAGCATCCTTATGAATCCGTGGGGGTGGCGTTGGTGGCAGGGCTTTTGATCGGGGCCCTTTTAAACCGCCGCTGATTCCGGGGGCTCACCATGATTTCCGCTCTCCGTGATCTTGCGTTGACCTCCATCCAGGTGGTGGAGCAGCGGTTGCGTCTTTTGGGAGCGGAACTGCAGGAGGAAAAATGGCGGGCGGTGGAAGCGGTTCTTTGGCTGGCCGCCGGATTGATCCTGGGTGCGTTGGCTCTGTTGGTGGCTTCCCTGGCGGTGGTCCTTTCGGTCTGGCCCGACCCGCGGGCGCGGGTGTTGGCTTTGGTGGGCTTGGCGGTCCTCTATGGGCTGGGGGCTTTGGCGGCGTTCCTGCGGATGCGAAAACGGATCCAGGGAGAGGGGATGCCTTTTGCGGACACGGTGGCAGAATTCCAGAGGGACCGGGAATGGTTGAGCTCCCGGCGCTGACCCGGGCGCGGCAGATCCGCCTGGCTTGTCAGGCCTCCTCGCGGCGGGCGGGGTGGGAGTTTCGTCGCGCCTGCGCCCAAGCCTCCTCCATCGGGCATTGGATCGATGAGGGAGAAAATGTGATCCGTCTGGGAACCCGTTGGGGCGGTCTGGGACTGACCTTGGTTTCCCTCTTCTATCCCGGGAAAAAAGCCGCCGGCCATGGTCTCGGTCTGGCCGGTCGGGTTTTGGCGGGCCTTGGTTTGATTCAGCAAATTGCGCAGGCTTGGGCGCGGACCCGAAAATTGTAACGCGAGATTATCCCGTGAGACTGGTCATCAAAATCGGCAGCAGTTTGCTGGGCTCCCCCGAGGGCGGCTTGGCCCAGGGTCGGATGCGGAATTGGGCCAGGGAGATCGCCCGTTTGCGTCGGGCCGGTCATGAGGTGATTCTCGTCAGTTCCGGGGCCATCCGTGCGGGGATGCAGGCGTTGCATCTGAAAAAGCGACCCACCTCCCGTCCTGAAATGCAGGCCTGCGCCACCATCGGTCAACCCCTGCTGATGAAAGCGTATGGAGCCGCGCTGGCCCCCCACCAAATTCTCGTGGCCCAAATTCTCCTGACCTCCTGGGATCTGGACAGCCGCCGAATTTACGACAACACCCGGGCGACACTTCAGACCCTGCTTCGGCAAAGGAAATGCATTCCCATCTTCAACGAGAACGACGCCCTGTCGTTTGAGGAAATCGCCCTGCTCAATGCATTCGGGGACAACGACCGGCTTTCCGCCCATGTGGCCATTCTGGCCGGGGCGGATCGGCTGGTGATTTTGACGGATGCGCCCGGTTTGATGAGCCGTCCGGACGGCACGGGGCAACTTATCCGGAGGGTGAAAAAAATCGATGCGGCCATCCTGGCCTGTGCCGGCGGAGCCGGAAGCGCGGGATCGGTCGGGGGGATGCTTTCCAAGCTGGAGGCGGCTCGGCTGGCCATGGGTCGTGGAATTCCCGTGGTGATTGCCGACGGCCGACGGACCGGCGTGCTGCTGAAAAGCGCGTTGCGAGCGCCCGCCGGCACCCTCTTTGCCCGATGAGTGCCGTGGTGGATTTGGCCCGCAAGGCCCGCAAGGCGTCCCGCCGATTGGCTCTTCTTTCCACCCCGGAGAAAAACGATTTATTGCTGGCGATGGCCGACCAGCTGGAGTTGCGAAAAAAAGAGATCCGGGCGGCAAATCAGGAGGATTTGGCGGCGGCCCAAGCCGCAGGGATCTCCGGCGCCTTGCTTGACCGGCTTGATCTGAACGAAAAGCGTTTCGGCGAGATGGTGTTGGGGGTGCGCCAGGTGGTGAAATTGGGCGATCCCGTGGGAGAGGTGATCCGGAAGTGGAAACAGCCCAACGGGCTGGAAATCGAAAAAATCAGGGTTCCGATCGGTTTGATCGGGATCATTTACGAGTCACGACCCAACGTGACGGTCGACAGTGCGGTCCTGTGCCTGAAAACCGGCAACGGGGTGCTGCTTCGTGGCGGACGGGAGGCAAGGAAAAGTAATCGCGCACTCGCCATGGCTTTGGGCGAGGCGGCGGTGAAGAAGGGTCTGCCGGCCGAAGTCGTGGCGTTGGTGGAGGATGAAAGCCGCGAAAGCATTCCGGAGATGTGCCGTTTGGAGGGGGTGATCGATCTTCTGATCCCGCGGGGCGGACACGGCCTTATCCAGACGGTGTTGGAACATGCCCGGGTTCCGGTCATCAAGCATTCCCATGGCGTTTGCCATGTGTTTGTGCATCAGGCAGCCGATCCGGCGATGGCCGAGGCCATCGTGGTCAACGCCAAGTGTCAACGTCCCGCCACTTGTAACGCGGCCGAGACCTTGTTGGTCGACCGGGCCGGAGCGGAAAAAATCCTGCCCAGGCTCGTTCGGGCCCTGAAGGCCAAAGGAGTGAAACTTTACGGGGACGAGGCCGCCAGCCGGGCCTTGGGGGAAAAACTGGCTCCGCCGGCCAACTGGGAAACCGAATACCTCGACCTGAGCATGTCCATTCGGGTGGTGGACGGAGTGAAGGGGGCCTTGGAGCATCTGGAACAACATGGAAGCCACCACTCGGATGCGATCGTCACCGGCGACCGGGCGGCTGCGGAGGAGTTTTTGCGGGGAGCCGACTCGGCAGCGGTCTATTGGAATGCCTCCACGCGTTTCACGGACGGGGCGGAATTCGGTTTTGGCGCCGAAATCGGCATCAGCACAGACAAGATCCACGCCCGCGGGCCCATGGGTCTGGAGGAACTGACCTCCTACAAGTACGTGGTCACCGGCCACGGTCAGTTGCGCGAGTGAGTTCATTTTCGGTTCACGGCTCCGGTCTGCAGGGGTCGCGCATCGAGGTGCGCGGAAAATTCCTGTTCAGCGGGGAGAACAAATTTTTCATCCAAGGGGTCACTTATGGCCCGTTCCGGGACGGGGACGATCATCTGGGCACGCCCGAGAAGGCCCGCCGGGATTTCGGGCTGGTGGCGGCGGCGGGTTTCAATGTCCTGCGGGTCTATCATCCGCCTCCCCGGTGGTTTTTGGATCTGGCGGCCGAACATGGGTTGAGGGTGATGGTCACCGTGCCCTGGCAGAGGCGGGTTTTATTTCTCGATGACGGAGCCGTTCGGCGGGAGATCCGGGCCAGCGTGCGCCGGGCCGCCAAGCAGGGCTCGGGACATCCGGCCGTCCTGGGTTACTACATCGACAATGAGATTCCCCCCGACCTGGTGCGTTGGTACGGGCCCCAGCGGGTCGAGGGATTTCTCGATTCCCTCGTGCGCATCGTGAAAGACGAGGATCCGGGAGCTTTGGCCGCGTACGCCAATTTCCCGCCGACGGAATATCTTCTTCCGAAAGAGACGGATTTTCTTTCTTACAACGTCTACCTCCACCGGGGGCCGGATCTGAGGGCTTACCTGTCCCGCCTGCAAAATCTGGCGGAGGGCCGACCACTGGTTTTGGGTGAGTTTGGAATGGATACCCTGCGCCACGGGCAGGAGGAGCAGGCGGCTCTCCTGGATCTGCATTGGGACGAGGTGTTTCGCGGAGGCTTGGCGGGAACAATCCTGTTCTCCTGGACCGATGAATGGTTCACCGACGGAATCGATGTGGAGGATTGGGCTTTCGGGTTGGTGCAGAAAGACCGGCAACCAAAGCTTGCCTACCGGAATCTGGCGCAGAAGACCCTTGGCCCGAAGGACCGGCTGGTGGAGAAATTTCCGCTCCCGCGCGTTCCGAAAGTCTCGGTGGTGGTCTGCAGTTATAACGGGGCGGCCACGCTGCGGGGATGTCTCGAGGCGCTGCAGAAGGTGGACTATCCGGATTTTGAGGTGATCCTGGTGGACGACGGCTCCAAGGATTCCACCCAGTCGATCGTGGCGGAATTTCCGCTGGTCAAAAACATTCTGCAGCCCAACCGCGGATTGTCCGTTGCCCGGAACGTGGGCATGCAGGCGGCCTCGGGGGAAATTATTGCGTACACCGATTCGGACTGCATGCCGGATTCCGACTGGCTCTATTTTCTGGTCTCCACGCTTTTGCACTCATCCTATGCGGCGGTGGGCGGACCCAATCTGAATCCGCCGGCCCAGGGGCCGATTCCGGCCGCGGTGGCGGCTTGTCCCGGAGCCCCGACCCACGTCCTCTTGAGCGACACCGAGGCGGAGCATATTCCGGGGTGCAACATGGCCTACTGGAAATCGGTGCTGGAGGAGATCGGCGGGTTTGACCCCGAATTCAGGACGGCGGGCGACGATGTGGATCTCTGCTGGAGATTGATGCAGGCCGGCCACCGGGTCGGTTTCAGTCCGAGTGCGTTGGTCTGGCATCATCGCCGTTTCACCATGCAGGCCTATTTCCGGCAGCAAAAAGGATACGGTGAGGCGGAAGCCATGCTCCGGTTCAAGCACATGCAATATTTCGACCCTCAAGGTTCGGCTCGATGGAAAGGGGTGATCTACGGACTGCCGCGTTTTGAGCGGGTGTTGCATCGGCCGATCATCTACCACGGGATTTTTGGCACCGGACTGTTCCAGTGTCTCTACCCCAAGCCGGCCTCTCCCTGGGCGCAATTGGTCAGCGGCCTGGAGTGGAACGCGCTGACCCTGTTTATTTTTCTGGTTTCCGTCCAAGTGGAGCAGATCCGGATCGTGCCGCTGTTGATGTTGGCCGCGACCCTCCTGCCGGCGATTTCTTTCATGGTGGTGGCGCGGGTCGAGCCCAAGCACGACACGGTCCTGGCCCGGTTGACCGTCTTTTATCTCGCGCTGACCCAGCCCCTGGTCCGGGATTGGGCGCGCTACTTCACCTGGCTGAAAGGAAAGAGAACTCCGGATGCGGTGGTGCAAACGCCCGAGAAAGATGCGGGACCGTCCCTGCCGCTTTTTCGTTCGCGGCTGCTTTCTTTCTGGAGCGAGCAGGGGAGGGAGAGGGTGCATCTGCTGGCCGAGATTGAAAAAATTCTCGAGGAAGAGGGCTGGCGCTATGCCCAAGACACGGGCTGGAATTCGTGGGACGTCCAACTCTTCGCCAATCGCTGGTGGCACATACGTCTGCGAAGCCTGCCGGAGATCTATCCCCCCGGCCGGCGGTTGACCCGGGTCCACCAGGGAATCGTGCCCACCACCTTCAGTGTTTTGTTTGCCGTCACCGCGGTGACGGCCGATGTTTTGGTCGCATTGTCTTATCCCGCGGCCTTGCCTTACTTTCTCGGCATCCTGGCCTTGGCTGGCGTGGGGTGGCTGTGGACCGGATGGCAGCTTCGCCGCCGGGTGGGAGATCTGGTCCGGGTGGCCGCCAGGCGGGCCCAGCTGTTGCCCACCGGCGGAAAAGCCCCGCAAACGGCATGAGCCTGATATTGCGCATCCTTGGTTACTACCGGCCTTTTCTGGGGCGGATTCTTCTGGCGTTGGGACTGCTCGGAGTGGCCACGGTGTTGAACCTGCTCAAGCCCTGGCCCCTGAAATTCGTCGTCGATGTCATCCTGCGCTCCCCGGGCGGGGGAATTGTGCTACCGTTTTTACCGGGCGATTGGTCTCTTCCGTCGGCCCTTTCGATCACCTGCGGGGCCCTGGTGGGAATTCATCTTCTCTGGGGAGCCGTCAATCTGGCGGAAACCTATGCCTTGATTGAAATCGGGTTGCGTGCCCTGTTGCAGGTCAGGACCGAGTTGTACGCGTATCTGCAATCGCTCCCCCTGCGGTTTCATGATGTGAGGCGGAGTTCGGATTCCAGTTTTCGCGTGGCTTACGATGCGCAGGCGATCCAGACCTATTTTAACCGGGGGTTCGCCACCATTCTTGGGTCGTTGCTGACCTTGGGAGGAACTTTTTTTGTCATGCTCAAGATGAGCCCGCTGCTGGCCCTGCTTTCCCTGGGGGTCATTCCCTTTCTGATGCTGGCCATCTCGCGCTATGCCGGGAGAATCCGGCGGGAAACGGCGGCTTTGCAGTCGCAGGAGAGTGATGTGTTGGCCCGGGCGAACGAGGGACTGTCGAGCATCCGGGTGGTGCATGCGTTTGGGCGGGAGTCCCACGAGGTGGACCTGTTCCGCCGGGAATGCCGCCAATCCTTGGAGGCCAATCTCCGACTTTCGATGACCAATGTGGCCAGCACGCTGGTGGTGGGCACCCTTCTGGCGGCCGGTACGGCCGTGCTTTTGTGGGCGGGAGCGGGAGAGGTGGCGGCGGGGAAGATGACCTTGGGCGACCTCCTCGTGTTTCTGGCCTATTTGGCGATGTTGTATTCCCCGCTGGAACAGCTGAGTTACACGGCGTGGTCGATGGAGGGGGCGGCGGCGGCGGCCCAGCGGGTGTTTGAGGTTTTGGACACGCCGGACGAAGTGCCTGATCCGGCCAAGCCGGTAAAACTTCCGGTCGGACCGGGCAGGATCGAGTTTCGTGACGTGGGATTCCGATATCCTCGGGGGGATGAGGTGCTGCGCGGACTGAGATTTGTCATCGAGCCTGGCGAATCCGTGGCCGTGGTGGGTGGAACCGGAGCGGGCAAGACCACCCTGCTTTCCCTCCTGCCCCGTTTTTATGATCCGACGGAGGGGAGCATCCTTTTCCACGGCATCGATCTGCGCCAGGTGGCCAAGAAAGACCTAAGGGCGAGGCAGGCCTTGGTCCTGCAGGAGACGGTGTTATTGAACGGGACCGTGCGGGAAAATATCGCTTACGGCAGGCCGGGAGCCACGTTTCGGGAAATTGAAAGGGCGGCCCAGGAGGCGCAGGCGGAGGAGTTCATCCGCGCCTTGCCTCAGGGGTACGAAACCAAAGTGGGGGAACGGGGGGCGATGTTGAGCGGGGGACAGCGGCAGAGAATCGGGATCGCACGTGCGTTCCTGCGGGATGCGCCGATTCTACTTTTGGACGAGCCGACCAGTGCGTTGGATCCGACCACGGAAAAGGATTTGCTGGATGTGTTGGGCCGGGTGATGAGCCGTCCGACCACGCTTCTGGTGACGCACCGGTTGCATGCGGCCCACCGGGCGGACCGGATTCTGGTGTTGGAAAAGGGGAGGTTGGTGGAGGAGGGAAGGGGCGAGGAACTGTTGGCGCGCCAGGGAGCCTATTGGCGTCTGTGGCAGGCGGCCACCGGCAAGAGTTAGCGGGTTTTTTTCTCGAAACGGTTAAAGATCTCGGCGGCGTTGGTTTCCGATAGGTTCAACGAGTTGGTTTTCCCTTCCGCCAGCTCCACCTCCATCAGCCAGTAGGCCACCGCGTATCGGCTTTTGTATTGGCCATACAGGGCATATTTGCCCGGAGGGGTTGGGGAGAAGGTGAAGACGCCGTTGGTGCCGGTTTGGGTCCGGACGGTGGCGGCGTTGGCGGCGGCCTGACTCATGGCTTTGAGGTCCAGGTTTTTGTATCCGTCGGCAAAATCAATCTGCACGCCGACCGGCTCCTCCTCCCCGTTGGTGTTCCGTTTGATGGCCAAGCCCTCCGTGCGCCACGTTTCCATCCGGATCCGGCGAATTTCAGAAATGAGGGAAGGAGGGGCGAGGACGAGGTCCATGCCCCCGAGGTTTTGCGGGGAACTGGCGTTCTTGAGTTGAATGGTGGCTTTGCCCGTCAGGGTGGTGGGCTCCCCCGCCACGGCCACCCAAGGCATCCAAAGGCCCACAACAAGCCGAGCGGTCAGCTTGCCAAAGGAGCGGAGTGGTTGAAACTTAGAGTCATGGTGTTTCATGTCCCTTCAATTTACGCCGGGCGGGGGCGGGGGAAAAGTTCTCCGTGAAGGAGGCTTCGTACCGCCCTCTGGCCCGGCTCCT
The DNA here is from genome assembly GCA_964623555.1 of uncultured Akkermansia sp. GTDB lineage: Bacteria > Verrucomicrobiota > Verrucomicrobiia > Methylacidiphilales > Verrucolacustridaceae > Verrucolacustris. The sequence continues at coordinate 18,039 of CAZURF010000006.1, forward strand.
GGCCGGCTACTCAACCCGTTTGCGCCGGGGGGACCGGGTCTGGATCGATGCCGCCGAGATTCCTGAGGATTTCGTCATCGAACTGATCCGGGCGGTCAGGGATCGGGGAGCCGAGCCTTTTGTTCATCTGCATGTGGGTCGAATTTCCCGGGAGTTGGCCCGGGGGGTCACGGAGGCAGGTTTAAAATTTTCCCTGAAACACGACCTGGCCCGCATGAAAGCCATGCAGGCGTACATCGGCCTGCGGGGAGCCCGAAACAGCTTTGAGTCGAGCGACGTCCCGATGCCGCAGCAAAAGTTGGCCGGAAAAATCATGCGGCCTTTTTCCGACCGCCGGGTCAATCACACCCGATGGGTGGTGTTGCGCTGGCCCAGTCCCTCGATGGCCCAGGCCGCCAGCATGAGCACGGAAGCCTTTGAGGAACTTTTTTTCCAGGTCTGCACCCTGGATTACCGCAAGATGGCCGGGGCAGTGAAACCGCTGGTGAACCGGATGCGGAGGACGGATCGGGTTCACATCACGGGCCCGGGGACGGACCTGCGGTTCTCCATCAAGGGAATCGGAGTCATTCCCTGTGTGGGGGAGAGGAACATTCCTGATGGGGAGGTCTTCACGGCTCCGGTTCGCAACAGTGTGGAGGGGCAGGTCACGTTCAACGCCCCGGCCATTTACCGGGGCATTCCTTTCGACAACGTCCGGCTTCGTTTCTCCCAGGGGCGGATCATCGAGGCCAAGGCCGGCGAACAAAGCCGCCAGCTGGAGGAAATTTTCTCGAGCGACGAGGGGGCTCGTTACGTGGGGGAATTTTCCCTGGGGTTGAATCCGCGGTTGACCCGGCCGATCCGAGACATCCTGTTTGATGAGAAAATTGCCGGCTCCTTTCACTTCACGCCCGGTCAAGCCTACGAGGTGGCGGACAACGGGAACCGCTCCCAGATCCATTGGGATTTGGTGAATCTGCAGGACCGAGCCCATGGGGGCGGTCGGATCTTTTTTGATGGCAAGCTGATCCGGGAGGATGGACGGTTTGTGACGAAGGATCTGGCGGGGTTGAATCCGGAAAAACTGGGGAAGGTGCTGGCGTTATGAGTTTGCCGGAGGCCTTGGTTGAGTTGGCGGAGCAGTCGGGCGCCAAGGATCTGGTGGCCTGTCATAAGGCGGTGCAGGAGGCCTCCCAGGAGCAGAGGTCGATGGTCAACGCCCTGCTGGAAACCGGGCAGGTGGATGAAAAGGTTTTTGCCCAAAAACTGGGAGAGACAATCGGGCTGCCGGTCTGGCCGGGGGAAATCCCGCCGATTCCCGCCCCGATGCGGGATAAGTTTCCCGCCCGCATCGCCCTGCGGCACCGTCTTCTTCCGGTGACGCCGGAGGAGGGCGGTCCGTTGCCCGTGCTCTGTTTCGACCCGTTTGATCATCTGGCGCGCCAGGCGTTGGCGGGATTCTGGGAAGGAGAGACCCAATGGATGTTGGCTCCGCGGCGCGCGGTTTTGGACGGATTGCGCAGTGGCTACGGCGTCGGGGCGGAGACCTTCGATGAAATTTTGGAAGGCCGCGGCGACCTGCCTCCCCCGAGTGATCTGGAGCAGGAGACGACCATTCTCGACGGGGATGATTCCGAAGCCTCGGTCATCAAGTTTGTGAACCAAATCATTCGGGAAGCCCTGCAGGAGCGGGCGACGGATATCCATATCGAACCCCTGGAGGATGACTTGCAGGTCCGTTATCGCATCGACGGGGTGTTGCGGAACATTCCGGTCCCTCCCCAGATCAAGCTTTTCCAAGCCTCCCTCATCTCCCGCATCAAGATCATGGCCCATCTCGATATCGCCGAACGACGGTTGCCCCAGGACGGCCGGATCAACCTGGAGTTTGAGGGTCGGCCCATTGACGTCCGGGTGGCGACGATTCCCTCGGTCACCGGCGAGTCGGTCAGTCTGCGACTTCTCGGACAGCAGCGTTATGATTTTGCCCAGCTGGGATTGAGTGCGGTGAACGAGCAAAAGGTGCGGGGCCTGCTGGCCTTGCCCAACGGGATTGTGCTGATCACGGGACCGACGGGATCCGGAAAATCGACCACGCTCTACACGTTTTTGGCCTCGCTCAACACCAAGGACCGCCGGATCGTGACCATCGAGGATCCGGTGGAAAACAAACTGCCCGGGGTGGTCCAAATCGCGGTGAAGCCGGAGATCAACCTGACGTTTGCCACGGGATTGCGGAGCATTCTTCGCGGTGATCCCAACGTGGTCATGGTGGGAGAGATGCGGGACAGTGAAACGATCAAGATCGCCATTCAGGCCGCCCTGACGGGGCATCTGGTTTTTTCCACCCTGCACACCAACGATGCCATCGGGGGCATCACCCGGTTGGTCGACATGGGGGTGGAACCTTTTCTGGTGGGAACTTCCGTGCGGGCCTTTCTGGCCCAACGACTGGTTCGGGTGCTCTGTCCGTGGTGCTGCGAACCGGGCAAATATTCCGATGAGTATTGCCACAAGGTGGGAATCCCACTGGAAAAGGCGGCCACGGCTCATCGGGCCGTGGGATGCGATCGCTGCCGTCAGACCGGGTATCAGGGCCGGCGGGCGATTTATGAAATCTGCCTGGTTTCTCCACAGATCCAGGAGCTGATCACACGGCGTGAGTCCAATTCCGTCATCCGGGAGATGGCCCGATCCCAGGGAATGACCAGCCTGCGCGAGGACGGCTGGGACAAAGTGGCCGAGGGGACCACAACGATTGAGGAGGTCGTGCGGGTGACGGCCGTTGAGGCCTCGACCACGGGACATTAGGATGCCGCAGTTCAGCTACGAGGCTTTGGCTGCTGGCGGTGGCCGAACCAAGGGAATGTTGGAAGCCAAAAGCCGGCAGGAGGCCTTGGCTCATCTCAGCCGCCTGAAGCTACAACCTTTGCGACTCCACCAGGAGGGAGCGGAGGCGGGCGCGAAGGCCGTGCCCGAGGGTGCAACCCTGACCGTGGCCCAGGCCATGACGGAAAATCAGATCATTTCGTTCACCGAGGAACTGGGAGATCTCCTCGACGCCGGGCTGCAACTCGAGGGCGCCCTGAAAATGATGGAGCAGAGATCGGAGGCATCCGCCTTGAAAACGGTGGCCCACAGCCTGCGCACGCAGGTTCGCGAGGGAACGAGTCTTTCCCGGGCCCTCAAGAACGCTTCGGCGAGTTTTTCCGACCTCTACTGCAATCTGGTGGCGGCGGGGGAGGTCAGCGGAGCCTTGAAGGACATCCTGCAACGGCAGGTGCTTTATTTGAAAAAACTGAACGACTTGAAGGCCCGGGTGATTCAGGCGCTTATTTATCCGATGTTTGTCACGGGAGCCGGGATTTTGTTGATGGTGCTCTTCGTGGTGGTGCTGGTTCCCCAGTTGGAGACGTTGTTCAGCAAATCGCCCCAAACCATGCCGATCGTGACCAAGTTGCTTTTATGGACGAGCAACTTTCTGGTGCATTGGGGATGGATGGTGCTGGTCATGCTGGCCATGGGAGCCCTCGCGTTCTGGCAGATGATCCAGAAGCCGGCCGGCCGGGTATGGTGGGATCAGGCCAGGAGCAAAATTCCCATCGCCGGCCCCGTGTTGGAGGCTTCTTTCTACGCCCAGTTCAGCCAGACCCTGGCCAACCTTCTGGCCAACGGGGTGACCCTGATGCAGGCGATGAAGCTGGTCTCACAATCGACGCCCAACACCTACTACCGGGGGAAGTTGGAGCAGGCCTCGGAACAGGTCTCCGAGGGGTATTCGCTCAGCCGGGCCCTCCGGCAGGTGGGCGGATTTTCGGACATGTTTCTCGATTTGGTGGCGGTGGGAGAACAGACCGGGGAGCTGGCCAAGTCCCTGGACAAGGCGGGAGCCCGATTCGAAAAGGACATGGACCGGAAAATCCAACGGATTACCGCCCTGATTCAGCCGGTGATCATTGTGATTATTGCCCTGGTGGTGGGGGCGGTGGTTTACTCGATCATCACCAGCATCTTCGATGCCATGTCCGGAATGCGGAAAAGTCTCTAATAAGTTGTTCTTGTTCCTTCGTGGGTTGTTGACGGGGGGCGTGAGCAAGGTGCGCTCCCGATCCGCCAAATGGCCGTCCCCTTGCCAAATTGGAGGACGTGAAGAAATGGACGCATCGTCTGGCCCGCATGGGCTGGCTCTTTTTCCTGCTTTGGGCGGGTTCGATCGGTACGGCCGAGGCTCCTCCCGGCAGGGGAATTCCCCCCGCGGTTTGGGATGCACGCCGCCCGCAGGATTCGCAACCGGTCTGGTTTGGGCCGGTCTCGGGCCAGGCGGGCTGGAAAACCTTTTCTTGGCGGGCGTTGCTCCGGCCGCCTCCCGGTGACAGCCGCCTGGCTTTGACGCTGGTCTTTCGCGAGACCTCCGGCGGTTTCGCCCGGGTCATTTGGCAGGAGCCGGGTAAATCGATCACTCTTTGCGGAAATTTATATGAGCATGCGGCGGACCTGCACCAACGCACGCTTCTGTTGGATCGCGGGACTATCGGCGGACCAGGTCAGTTCATTGTGGAATCCACCGGAACGGATCCTGTTTTGGAGAGGGTGGAGCTGAACTGGGTGGAGCCGCTGATTTTGGCGGCCGGCTGGGCCGCTTCCTCGGGATATTACCTCAGTCCCTCGGGAAAAATATTTCCGGCCGAGGAACTCCTGGATGGCGGGCGACGGGCCCCCTCCGACGAGGAAAAGGGGACCGTGATGGATGCGGTGTTGGATGCCGGCCCCGTGAAAATTGAGCCGCAGATTCCTGTCCGGTTTGTGGCTCCGATTGCCGGGCAGCCCGTCTACGGGCGCTTTGAGGCGGAGGCGGCCGGGTTGCCCCCGGGAGAGGAACCATGGCTCTGGGTGAATGGTCGGGCGTTGGCGGGTGTCGCGGTTGAGTCGCCCGGGTTGGACGATGCCGGCTACCGGGCGGAACCGGATGGAAAAACGATCCAGTATGGTGGTTGGAGAAAGGTTTGGGCCTTTGTCCCGGCGGGCGTTCTGAAGGGCGGGGAAAACCAGCTGGATGTGCAGCTGGCCAACGGGTCCGCGGGAGCGACGCTTAGGAATCTTCGCCTGCAGGTGGTTTTTGGGGAGGGGAGGGCGGTGGCTCAAGCGCCGGCTCCGGCCCCGGCTCCCGCCCCCAAGAAGCTCACGGCTCCTTCCTTGGCATTGCCCCGTTTGAGGACGGGATTGTCTTCCGGAACCCCTGCCGTAAGCTTGAGACCAGAATGAAAAAACGTTCTTCGATTTGTTGGGCAGGTTCGGCCGGTTTCACCCTGATCGAAATCATGCTGGTGGTGGGCATCATCACGGTGTTGATGGGTTCGGCCATCTTTATGCTCACAGGGAATCTTGAGTTTGCGAAAGAGCAGAGAGCCCGTGGGGATCTGCAGGCGATCACCACCCAGGTTCGCATGTTTGAGATGAAAAGCGGGGGCGTGCAGTTGACGGAAGCCCAGGGGTTGAACGCGCTGGTCGGAAAAGGGAAAGGATTTGAGCAGTTACCCAAGGATCCTTGGGGGCAGGAGTACCGCTACAAGGTGGATTCCTCCTCGGCCAAGGGATTCAAGGTTTATTCGACGGGCCCCGACCGGAAGGATGATCGTGGTGGGGGTGACGATATCAGCTCGAACTAGCGGGTTCGGAGAGGCGGGCCGGATGAAGCGGCGGCCGGGGGCGGGGGCGCAGTTCGCATTCACCCTTTTGGAGGTTATGTTGGCCGTGGGCATTGGGGTGGTCTTCATGGGGGGGGCGGTGGTTTTTCTCACGTCCACCGGAGGGGACAAGGAATTGGCCCGCGCCCGTAAAATTCTGGAGGAACAGGCCGGACAGGCCCGGGAAAACGCGTTGCGCTTCGGCCGGGAGCAGAGAGTGATTTTGAACCCCACAACCGTGGGCGGGGAGGGTTTTCCCGAAGGGGTTTCAATGGATGTGATCACCCCCCAGGATATGGCGTTGGGGCGGCGGGGCTGGGGAAAGCCGCAGGATTACCCATGGTTATTTACGGGTTCCGGATTGGTGGAACCCATCCGGGTCAGGCTTCGCCATGAGGACAACCGCGAGCAGTTTTCTTTCGGGGCCTTGACGGGGGAGACCATGACCGAGAAGCCGGACCGCCGATGAAAAACGCATCAAGATCCTTCACTTTGATTGAAGTCATGCTGGCGGTGGCGGTGTTCGCGTTTGCCGCCGTGGGCTTTGCCGTGGCGTTGAACGACGTTCTCGGAATCAACGTGGAAATGATCCGGACCAGTCAGCGACGGCAGGCGGTCGAATCGCTGGCGGCCCGGATTTTGGCCGCCTCCAACAACCTGCAGGACCGGGGCAAACAGTGGCAGACCGAGGTCAAATACCAGACCTGGGAACTGCAGAGCTCGTGCCGACTGGCAGACCCGGTTTTTCTTAGCGGCAGCAATCCGGCGGCCAACCGTCAGGTGCAGGGCTGGTTTTTAACCGGGGCCCGGGCGGCGGGCAAAAACGGCGACAGCCTCGACGCAGTTTCTTTTCTGCTATGGCCCCAGCGATGAAAGCCAGCCGATCCTTCACCCTGATCGAAGTCACCCTCGGGATGGCCATCCTGATTCTCATCTTCGGGGTTATCTTCCAATTGGTCCAATTTTCCGTCCTCGGGGCGAATGCGGCGGGGCAGTACAGTCTGCGGAACCGCGAGGTGAGCGGCCTGTTTGCCCTCCTGCGGCAGCTCTGTCTCGACCTGCCGCCCAAATCCCAATTGGGGTTGGCTTCCCGGACGGGCGGATATGACCTCGTGCTTACCAACGCCCCGTTGGCCATTCTGCCCGACAGCTATGAGGGGTTGAAAGTGATCGAGCTCCGGGTGGAGAAATCTCCCACGGGGGATGGCCGGGTTCTGAATCTGGTCGAGCGGTTTGAATTTACCAACGCATCCACGGGAAGAGGGCGGGGTCCGGGTGAGACCAACCGCTTTTTGCTGATGCAGGATATTCAAAATCTGAAATGGTCGGTCTGGGATCCGCGGGCCCAACAGGAGTTGGGCGAATGGACCCAGCCCGTGAAACCCTCCTATCTGAAAATGGAATTGGTCCGGAGGGATGGAAACCGGCTCCTGACCAACGTGGGTGTGTTCTGGATCCCCACGGGGCTGAGCCCCAGCGGCCAGGTGCCGGTGGATCCGCTTACCTTGATTCAGCCCGGGGTTTCGTCAACCAACGGGGGAAGTTCGAATCCTACGACAATTTCTGCCCCGGGAGTTGTCCCCAGCCGATGAAAAGGAATTCTCATCTTTCCGCATCTTCGGGGGTGGCGTTGGTGGTCGTCCTTTGGGCGGTCACCCTGATTTCCGCGGCCATGCTTGGTTTGGCGGCTCTGTTGCAGAGGCAGTTGGGGCAGGAGGTGGCCGGATTGCAGAACGCCCGGGCCATTTTGGTGGCGGAATCGGGAATCCAGATGGCTTTGAATCCGCAGATCGGCCGGGCGGATGTTGAGCAGGCCTCCCAGCAGCTGAGTGCGCAACTGAGCCAAGGCTGGCGGGTGAACGGACGGGAGGTGCCCGTGCGGTTCTCCGTCAAAACAGAGGACTTTGTCGGCGAGGAGGGAAAACTGAATCTGAATTATCTTCTCCGGTCCGGAAATGAGGCGCTCGCCCGGCGGGTTTTGCAAAATCTTTTTGCCGGATGGGAGGTTAACCTTTCCACCTCCCAGCGGGCAATCGACTGCCTTTTGGACTGGGTGGACGCCGACTCGTTGACCCAGCCCCAGGGCGCCGAGGCGGATGACTATGGAAAACAAAAAATGGCACCTCCCCGAAACGGGCCGTTGGAGCGGCTGGATGAACTCGAAAAGGTGATGGGATGGAGGGAGATGGCCAAGGAGGCTCAAGAGGGTAAGGCGGGGGTCGACTGGCAAAAAAAGTTCACCATCTATGGATCGGGAAAACTCTCACTTCTGACGGCGGATCAGGATTTGATCGAGGCGGTTCTTGGCCTTTCCCCCGGAGCGGCGGGGAACTTCATGCTGGCCAGGAGAGGGCCTGATGGAGTGGCAGGAACAGCGGATGATCAGGTCAATCCGGGTTTCTTGCAGGTGAGTCAGGAGATTCTGGCCGAGCGTACCACCAACGGGGGGGAGGATCTTTGGCGGGTGACCTCGACGGGTTATGTGGGGGAGGCTAGTAGAACGGTGGTGGCTCTCATCTCCCGCAACCCTCCGCAGATCAAGTCCCGATGGATGGAGGACAAGCAGCCTTGAAAAAAGCGCCCTCTCAGCCGAAAACCGGCAAAAGCAGAGCTTCGACGGGGCTGACTTTTCTTTTTCCCGGTCCGGACGGGTGGGAGGCTTGGAGCACGGAAGGGGGCCAGGTCCGATGTGTGGGACCGGCTCCTCTGCCCAAAAAGCTAAGACCTCCTTCCGGATCGGTGGTTTGTCTTCCATCCCGGGCATTCTTTTCCGTCCCCATTTGGGCGCCGGTGGTCGAGGAAACGCCGGCCAGGGACTTGGCTGCCCTTGCCCTGGAGAGAAAAGGCATGCTCGGAGCGAATCCCGAGGCAGCGGTCTGGTCCATGGAACCCATCCGCACGAAAGGGGTGGCGGTGAATGAACAGGGAGAGCCGGTTGTACGGCAGTTGGATGCCTCGGCCATCCTCGGGGTGCCGTTTGATGAGAATTGGATTGTGGAGGAGGCTTCTCGCTATGAGGTGGCCGGCCGGGTGTTGCCCCCGCCCTCGGGTGAATCCACCGCGATTCTTCGCCGGGAACTGGGCCGGTGGGTGGTGGATTTTTATGCCGCGGGCAGGTGGTTGCACACCCAACCTCTTCTGGAAAAAGAACTGGGGTCCGCCATGGCGGTGGAACTGGGGGCGCTCTTGGCCCAACTGGAGGGGGAGGGTGTCCTCGAGGAGTTGCAGATGCTTGTCCTGCGGGACAATCAAAGCCACCCGGAAGCCGCGACGTTGTTAGGCAACCTGTCGTTCCCCTCCAGGATTGAACCAAGACTGCCTCCACGGCTTTCCGGTCAGCCTTGGAATCTGCCTCCGCCCACCCTTACCGAGCGAAGGCTGGCCAAGGCGGAACAGGCGAAGCAGAGAAAAATCCTGCAGGCAGGCTGTTTGGTTTACGCCGTGGTGATGGCCCTGGCGGTGGTTTATTTTTCCATTCCATTTTTCCGTCTGAAAATGGCCGAACGGCAATTGGCGGCGATCTCGGCCGACGCGGAAAAGATCCGCTCCGCGGCGATGGCGTGGCGGGAGGCGGGTGCCCTGGTCCAGACGCAGATGAACGTGTGGGAGGTTCTTTGGCAGATTTCCCGCCCCCTGGTGGAAAAGGATCCCCCACAGATTGAGGGCGTTCGACTGACCCAGTTCGAATACAACGGGAAACATGTTTTTTTGACGGGGGAAGGCAAGGACCTCGAACAAACGGAAAAATATTTCAACTGGCTGAAAGGCAACAAGGAACTGGCCCTTTACCAGTGGAGTCATCCCCAGCCGCGCCTTTTGCCGAACGGCAACGCCCAATTTCAGGTGGAGGGAATTCCTCCGGGAGTCGCGCCCAAAGAGGGAGAGGAAGGAGGAACCGATGCGAACGCTAACGGGTCATGAGAGGAAGCTGATGCTTCTTTTTGGGCTGGCGGTCGGGGCCGGTCTGCATTTGCTGGTTCTGAAATTCGTTTTGAATTACGACCAGATCAACCGGCGGAATCTTCTTCGGGTTTCCGATGAGTTGATGGAGGCGCAAACCTGGATCGGCCAGAAAGAGGATTGGGCTCCGAAAATCGAGTGGCTGGGCAAGAACCTCCAGCCCATGCCGGAAGGCAACCCCTCCTCCGTCCTCCAGAAGTCGGCCCAGAGCACGGCCACCTCCGCAGGGCTGAAGATTGAGGAACAAACCCTCCAAGCCCCCCGTGCGGGGACTTCCACTACGGTGTATGGAAACCGGATGCGGTTGACCGGCAGCCTGGAACAGTTCATCCGATGGGGGGTGGCCGTCTACCAGCCGGAAAAAGGGATGACGATTACGGCTCTCAACCTGAAGTTGAGCCCGGAGCCCCCGAAAATGGTCGGTGAGGCAGAGGCCGCCCAGTTTTTTAAATCCCCGACTCCATGAACAAGTTTCTCACAATTCCAGCCCCGGTTCTCTTGGTGGCGGCCCTCCACGGGGTAGGTTGGAGTGCCATGGTAGAGGATAGCGCATCGTCGGTGCCGAGCCCTTCCCCCACCCAGACTTCTTCCGGCCTTCCGGCAAGTCTGGAGTATTCGCGTTTCGCGCCTTTGGGCAAAAAATCCCCCTTCACCTTGGCCTCCAGCACGGAAGAGGCGGCCGATTTTGCCAAGGACCTCGTGTTGGCCGGATTTGTCAGGCTGGATGGGGAGGATTTCGTGATGGTGGCCAACAAAACCAAACCAGACCGGGTGCTGGTGGGGAAAAAGCCCTCTCCCTCGGCCCAAGGCATGGTGCTCGTCGAGGTGAAAAAAGATCCCTCGGGAAACCCTGCCAAAATGGAGGCCAGAGTTAAAAAAGGCGCCGAGGTGGCCACCTTGAAATATGAGGTGACGGGAGGCGGTGGAGCGGCGCCGGCCACACCGATGGCGGGGGGGCAACCCGGCGCCCCGGTTCCCAGCACCCCGACAGTTCCGGGCTTGCCCGGGCAACCGGGACAGGTGCAGGCAGGAAATGTCCAAGGACAGAAGACAGCCCCGGCCGTCATCCGGCGGCGGGTGATTCCCATTCCGCCGAAGGCCGGCCGATGAAAATCTTATCTGTCTCTTTGTGCCTGCTGGTTCTCGGTGGGAGGAGTGTCTTCGCGCAGACGGAGGCCAAGCCCGTCCCCGGGCGCATGCCCATCTCTTCTTTGCCCGTCGCCGGGTTCCCGGCGGAGGTGGCAAAAAAAGATTCCGCCGATGCGGAAATGGTCTCTCCCGACACCATCCAATTCCCCAACAATCCCGTGTCGGATTTCCTTTTGATCTACGAAAAACTAAAAGGAGTCACGCTGATCAAGGACGCGAGTCTTCTCGCGGGGGGCGCCAACCTGAGTCTGACGTTGAACCAGCCGGTGACCAAGGCTGAGGCCATCCGGTTGCTGGAATCGACCCTTTTGCTCAACGGGTACGCCTTTATCGCCGTCGATGAGAAGGCCATCAAGGTAATCAACACCCTGGGAGGGAAAAATCCCAGGAGCGAGGGTGTTTTTCTTTTTACGGATGAGAAATCCCTGCCGGAAGGGGAGGTGATCGCGTCCTACGTCATGCCTCTCACGTATCTCTCCGCGGCGGATGCGGTTCCCATTTTTGAGCAGTTCATCACCCTGCATCCCTATGGGAGCTTGGTGCCGGTCCCCATCGCCAACCAGGTGTTGATCACGGAAAACTCCACCCTGATCCGGAGGCTGATCGAGGTTCGGCAACTGGTGGATCAGCCCGCCCCCGAGGTGAAGAGGGAGTTTGTGCAACTGCATCAGGCGGATGCCGACCGGGTGGTGGAACTCATCACCAAGCTTTTTGAGGAGCGAAAAACTGCCACGGCCGGCACCGGCGCGGCCAAGGCGGCCACCGGCCAGCCCTCCCAGCCTCCCGGGGTGCCGACGGTCCCCGGAGCCCAGGCGGCCGGAGGCGCCACCATCACCAGTGCCGAAAGCGGGGCCGACATCCTTCTCATTCCGGACACGAGGACCAATCGAATTCTGGTTTCCGCCCGGCCCACGGACATTGCCTACATCAAAAAACTGATTGCGGACTTTGATGTCGCGGTCGATCTCAGCGATCCGTACGAGTATCCGCTCAATTATGTGGCGGCCTCGGACATGCTGCCGATTTTGAATGATCTTCTGCAGGAGCAGTCGGATCAAGGGACGGGGGGAACGGGTGGCGCGGCCGGCCAACCCACCCGCACGGTGGCGGGGGGGATCGGCTCCAATCTGGCCAGTGCGGCCAACGCAGCGAGAACGGGAAGTTCCTCGGGGGGAGTTTCGGGGGCGGGGCAGTTGGGCAGTCTACAGGAGCCGGGGGAACAACAGGCGGCGCAATCCCTGATCGTGGGCAAGACCCGGCTGATTGCGGACAATCGGGCCAACTCCATTCTGGTGATCGGGCAACCCGAGGCCAAACAGAAGGTGCAGTCGATTTTGGAGAAACTGGATAAGCGACCCCTGCAGGTCTATCTCGCAACGGTCATCGGCCAGCTCAGGGTTTCCAATGCGGATGATTTTTCCGTCAACATCCTTCAGAAATATGCCGGCGGGAGCACCGGGGCCGCCAGCATCTCGGGCGGACGGAACTTCACGAGCACCAACACTCCTCTTTCCGGGACGGCGGCGAACATGGCGGCCATGGCGAATGTGGCCCAAGCAGCCTTGGGAGGGCTGCCCGGCGTGCAAATCATGACCTTCATCGGCAATAGCCTGAATCTCTACATTCAGGCCCTCACGGCCACCGCCAGATTCCGCATTGCCTCGCGGCCCGCCATTTTTACGGCCAACAACAAGAAGGCTGTCATCTTTAATGGACAAAAGATCGCCGTTCCCACCAGCACCGTGACGACTTTGGGTGCCGGAGGAAGCGCCACCACCACTTCGGGTTCGCAGCAATCCAACATTCAGTATCAGGATGTGGTTCTAAAAATCGAGGTGGTGCCCCTGATCAACAGCGCCCGGGAAATCAGCCTGCAGATCATTCAAACCAACGACACCTTGGAAAAAGGCATTAACTCCACCACGGACATCGGCGGGGGAGTGCAAGTTCCCAAGATCAATACCCAGGAACTGACCACCAGTGTGATTGTGCCCGATCGGGCCACGATTCTCTTGGGGGGGTTAGTCACTCAGACCGATGAAAAAGCGTCCACTGGGGTCCCTTTTCTCTCCACCATTCCACTCATGGGAAATCTGTTTAAATCCACCAGTGATACCACGGATCGGCAGGAACTGGTGGTTATGATGCAACCCTCCGTGATCGGGGATACCCCCGAGCTCAAAGAGATCAGTCGGACAGAAAGAGATTTGACCGGCTTTTCCTCCAAGGAACTGGCCCCGGTTAGCAAGAATATGGGAGGAAAATTGTCCCCCGGCGCGTCTCCCTCGCCCACGCTGGATGCCGACCCCCAATCCAACAAAAGATCTTGGGATACCCTCTGGTCGAAAAATAGTCAGGAATAAAGGGGAAGCCCTTTTCCCCGTGATTGACTCCGAGGGTGGTTTGGGGGACTTTCATCCCTTTAGAACGAACGACTTATGAACATCCACGAATATCAGGCGCGTGACCTTTTGGCCTCTGCCGGAGTCACCGTCCCGCGTGGTGCTGTCGCCCGCACTCCTGAGGAAGCCGAATCCATCGCCCGCGGTTTGCCTTGTAACAGTTTCGTCATCAAGGCCCAAGTCCATGCCGGTGGGCGAGGGAAAGGCCATTTTAAAGACGGTTTTAAGGGGGGGGTCCACCTCGTCAAAACCCCGGGCCAAGTCAAAGACGTCACCGCCCACATGATCGGCAACACGCTCATCACGCACCAGACCGGACCTGAGGGGAAGCCCGTCCACTCCGTGCTGGTCGGTGAATCCACCGAGATTGCCCGGGAACTTTACCTGGCCATCGTGCTGGACCGCACCTCCGGTTGCCCCGTGGTGGTGGCCAGCCAGCAAGGCGGGGTGGATATCGAGACCGTGGCGGAGAAAAATCCTGAAGCCATCCTCCGGGAAATTGTTCACCCCGGGCTGGGCCTCCAGCCTTATCAGGCCCGCAAAGTCAGCATCTTCCTTGGTTTTCCCTCCACCGGACTCCGCGCTCCCTGTCGTCTGCTCCATGCTGCCTACCGCCTCTTTATTGAAAAAGACTGCTCCCAGGTCGAGATCAACCCGTTGGCCGTGACCAAGGGCGGGGATGTGGTCGCCCTCGATGCGAAACTCAACTTTGACGACAACGCCGTCTTTCGTCACAAGGAGATCGAATCTCTGCGCGATCCCTCCCAGGAAGATCCGCGCGACTTGGCGGCCGCGGAACATCACCTCAACTACATCGGTTTGGAAGGAAACATCGGGTGCATGGTCAATGGCGCCGGCCTGGCCATGGCCACCCTGGATCTCATTCAGGCTGCCGGCGGCAAGCCGGCCAACTTCCTGGATGTGGGCGGGGGGGCTTCGGAGCAGATGATTACTGCGGCCTTCAAGCTGCTCCAGGCCGATCCCTCGGTGAAAGCGATTCTGGTGAATATTTTCGGTGGAATTTTGAAATGCGATATTTTGGCCCAAGGCATGATTTCCGCCTGCCGCAGCAATCCTCCCCGCGTACCGATCATTGTCCGGATGCAGGGAACCAACGTGGATCAAGGCCGTAAACTTCTCAAGGAATCCGGCCTCCCGCTCATTCCGGCCGAGGGGTTGATGGAAGCGGCGGAGAAGGCGGTGGCAGCCGCCTCCGGAAAGAAGGGGAAATAATTCATGTCCGTTCTCGTTGACGCCAATACCCGCCTGCTCGTCCAGGGCATCACCGGAAAATCGGGCTCCTTCCATGCCTCGGCGTGCAAGGAGTACGGGACGCAGGTCGTGGCTGGGGTCACTCCAGCACGTGGCGGGGAAAAATTTGAAAACACCGTCCCGATCTTCGACACCGTGGCCGAGGCGGTTTCCGCCACCCGGGCCAACGCCTCCATGATCTTTGTTCCGCCGGAATTCGCCGGCGACGCCATCCTCGAGGCCGCCGATGCCGGCATCCAGCTGATCGTTGCCATTACCGAGGGCATCCCCGTGATGGACATGATGCGGGTCCGCCATGCGTTGGAGGAATACTCCTGCGTCCTTATTGGCCCCAACTGTCCTGGGATCATCACCCCTGGGGCCTGCAAGATCGGCATCATGCCCGGTTACATCCATCGCCCCGGCCACATCGGCGTCGTTTCCCGCAGCGGCACCCTGACCTATGAAGCCGTCTGGCAGATCACCAGCCGCGGGCTCGGCCAGAGCACCTGCATCGGGGTCGGCGGAGATCCCATCCATGGGCTCACGTTGCAAAAGGCGGTGGAATACCTTCACGCGGATCCCGATACCCACGCCATCGTGATGATTGGGGAGATCGGCGGGTCCGAGGAGGAAGAGGCCGCGGAATACATCCGGGCCCGGGTGAAAAAGCCGGTCGTTTCCTTTATCGCCGGGGCCACGGCTCCCCCGGGAAGAAGGATGGGCCATGCCGGGGCGATCATTTCCGGTGGAAAAGGGACGGCCCAGGCCAAGATCGAGGCTTTGCAGAAAGCGGGAGTCCGGGTGGCCAAAACCCTCAACGATATTGGCGAGGAAGTGACGAAGGCTTTGGGAAAATAAGATGAGCGACGGAGCGGCACCGGAAAAGATCATCGCCAAGGGATTGGAGGGCGTGGTGGCCACGGCCACGGCTCTTTCGGATGTGCGGGGGTTGGAAGGGAAACTGATCTATCGCGGGTACGACATCGATGCCTTGGCCGGCCACGTTAGTTTTGAGGAGGCCAGTTATCTTCTCTGGCACGGCGATCTGCCCAACAAGAAACATTTGCAGCAGCTAAAACAGGCTTTGGCGGCCGATCGGGAACTGCCGGTTGGAGTGGTGGATTACATTTTGGCCGCCCCGAAGGACTCCAGTCCCATGGATATCCTGCGGACCTGCATCTCCATGTTGGGGTTGTACGATTATGGGGCCACCGGACCGGATCAGGTGGAGTTGAATCGCCAGCGGCAGATTTCCCTCACGGCCAAGATTGGGGTGATTGCCGCCTATTTTCATCGGGCGAGAAGAGGGCAGTCCTTGCCCCCCGTGCGTAAGGATCTGGGGGAGGCGGCCCATTTTCTCTATTTGTTAAACGGGCAGGAGGCGGGGCCGGAGGCCGTGGCCACCTTGGATATGGCTTTTGTTCTCCATGCGGATCACGGGATGAATGCATCCACCTTTGCGGCCCGGGTTTGTGCGTCGACCCTGACGGATATCTATTCGGCCATCAGCACGGCGATCGGCACGTTGAAGGGCCCGTTGCATGGCGGGGCGAACGAGGGAGTCATCCACATGTTGAAGGAGATCGGGGCGTTGGAGAAAGTGGACGCGTGGGTGAAAGAGCAGTTGGCGGCGAAAAAGAAGATCATGGGCATTGGACACCGGGTTTACAAAGTGTTGGATCCGCGGGCACCGCATTTGAAACGGATGGCGGTGAAGCTGACGCAGGAACTGGGGGAGACAAAGTGGATCGAGATGAGCGAGCGGATTGCCCAGATCATGCGGACGGAGAAGAAGCTGGAGGCCAACGTCGATTTCTATTCGGCCACGGTGTACTACAGCCTCGGGCTGCCGACGGATCTCTTCACCCCGATCTTTGCCGTGGCGCGGACGGCGGGCTGGACGGGGCATGTGTTGGAGCAGTGGGCGGACAACCGGCTGTTCCGGCCGGATAGCGAGTACGTGGGACCGGCGATCGGCCGGAAGGTCGTCCCGATCGAAAAGCGCTGAT
>CAZURF010000007.1:0-29297 GCA_964623555.1 uncultured Akkermansia sp.
CTTTTAACCAGTAGGTTGTAGGTTCGAATCCTACACGACCCAAAGACCCCATGAACTTTCAAATCGAAGCCCCCTACGGTCCCGCGGGGGATCAACCGGCCGCGATTGCCGGCTTGTTGGAAAGGATTCGCAGGGGAGAGAAACACAATGTGCTGCTTGGCGTGACCGGTTCCGGCAAGACCTTCACCGTGGCCAATGTGATCCAACAACTGGGATTACCGACCCTGGTGATGAGCCACAACAAGACCTTGGCCGCCCAGCTGTACAGCGAGCTGAAGTCCTTCTTTCCGAACAACGCCGTGGAGTACTTCGTCAGCTACTTTGACTACTACCAGCCCGAGGCCTACATCCCGCGGACCGATACCTACATCGAGAAGGACTCCTCGATTAATGAGGAGATCGAGCGTCTCCGCCTCTCCGCCACCACCAGCCTGCTGACCCGGAAGGATGTCATCGTGGTCTCCAGCGTCTCCTGCATTTATGGTTTGGGCTCGCCGGAGGATTACGAGCGGATGATCCTGGCGCTGGAACCGGGGCAAACGCTGTCGCGGGAAGACCTATTGGCGAGGTTGGTGGAAATCCAGTATGAGCGGAACGACGCCGCCCCGGAACGGGGTCAGTTCCGGGTGCGCGGGGATTCGATTGAAATCCTCATGGCCCATGAGGATGCCGGAGTCCGCGTGGAGCTTTTGGGAGACACGGTGGACCGCCTGACCCGGTTTGATCCGATTTCCGGGGAGGAATTGGGGAAGCCTTTGCGGGAAATCCTCACGCCCGCGAAGCATTACGTTACCCCCGGGGATAAAATGAAACGGGCGATCACGGCGATCCGGACCGAGCTTTCCCAGCGGGTGGCGGAATTCGAGCTGGCCGGGAAGCTGCTGGAGGCCCAGCGGCTGAAGATGCGGACGGAGTACGATCTCGACCTGATGGAGGAGATGGGGACCTGCAGCGGGATCGAAAACTACAGCCGGCACCTAACGGGGAGAGCACCCGGAGAAAGACCCAACACGCTTCTGGACTTCTTTCCGAAAGAGTTTCTGACCGTTTTGGACGAAAGCCATGCCACCGTGCCCCAGATTGGGGGGATGTATGCGGGAGATCGCAGTCGCAAGACCGTGCTGGTGGAACATGGGTTCCGGCTGCCCTCCGCGCTGGATAACCGCCCCCTCAAGTTTGAGGAGTTTCAGGAAAAGGTGGGACAGGTGATCTATGTTTCGGCGACCCCGGCCCCCTACGAACTGAACAAGGCCCTTGGCCAGGTGGTGGAGCAGGTGGTTCGCCCGACCGGGTTGCTGGACCCACCGGTCAAAATCCGGCCGCTGAAGGGGCAGGTCGACGAGACGATCGCCATGTGCCGGGAACGGATTGCGCGGCAGGAGAGGGTCCTGGTGACCACGCTGACCCGCCGGACGGCGGAGGATCTGGCGGAGTACCTCAAGGAGGCCGGCCTGAAGGCCCGGTATCTGCACGCCGAGGTGGACGCGATCGAGCGGGTGGAGATTTTGAGGGAATTGCGTTCCGGGGAAATCGATGTGTTGGTGGGGATCAATCTGTTGCGGGAAGGGCTGGATCTGCCCGAGGTTTCGCTGGTTTGCATTCTCGACGCCGACAAGGAGGGTTATCTGAGGTCGGAAACCTCGCTGATCCAGACCGCCGGGCGGGCGGCCCGGCATCTCAACGGGGAGGTGGTGCTGTTCGCGGATCGGGAGACCAAATCCATCCGGGCCCTGATCCGCGAGACCGAAAGGCGGCGGGAAAAGCAACAGGCCTACAACCGGGAGCACAACCTGGTGCCGCGTTCGGTGGTGCGCGGGGTGCAGGAGAGCCTGCAGACCATCGTCCGGGCGGCCCGTGGCGTGGAGTCCAAAGTGATCGGAACGGAGTCTCAGGCGGATGCCCAGGAGGTGTTACGGGAACTTGAGCAGGAGATGTGGGAAGCGTCGGAAAAACTGGAGTATGAACGGGCGGCGCTTTTGCGGGACCAGATTGAAGAGTGGAAGAAAACCCACCAACTGGAAGGCGGCCAACGCCCCCCAGGCCGGGTTCAGACCAAGCCTTTTCCGTCGAGACGCCTCCCGGGGCGCGGCCGCAAGCTCCGGGCTTAACCCGAGCGGATGGTGCAGACCGAGTAAGTGGAGACGGGGGCGAGGGTTTTGGAGCCTCCCGATTCGGCGATTTCCAGAAGGGTCACGATTTCGACCAGTTCCCCTTTTCCTTGGCGAAGGAGGGCGACCCCGGAGGCCAACTGGGTTCCGCGGTCGAGAATGTCCGCCACAAGCAGGGTCCGGCAACCGGCGGGGATGGATTGGAGGTCAAGAATCGGTCCGCGCGCCGACGGCTGCAGCACGGCAAGGCCGGTGCCGACGAAATAGGCCAGGGGGGCGGCGAGTGGCAGGGAAGTGGAGTCATAGGCCACCACCAGGTCAATCCGCCGCCGGGCGTAGCGCTCGTTCATATCCGAGCAGGCAAAGCGGAAAAGCTGGCCGTCCCGGTAAATTCCGTCCGTGAGATAGGTGGCCTCCCCCATCCGGCGGGCGTTTTGGATGGTTTTTACCGCGGCGACGAGGCGATCCCGGCTACTGCGGAGGGCGGCGGTTTTCATGGGAGGAAAAATTGTCCAAAAAAAACCCCGGGGAGCGAAGAAAAATCAGTCCTCCTCGTGTTCGGAATCCCGTTGTTCGGCGGCCGCCGGGGTGGCCTCCAGGGCCGCCCGCAGCTTCTTGAGGGCCCCGTTCTGGATCTGCCGAATCCGCTCGCGGGTGACCTTGAACTTTTTGCCGATCTGCTCAAGCGTGGGCGGGGTTTCGTCGTCCAAGGGGAACCGGAGGGAAAGGATGGCCCGCTCCCGTTCATCCAGGACGTGAAGGACCTTGCGCAACTCCCTGACGAGGCTGCGGCTTTCCAGGCTTTTGCCCGGCATGGCGGCGGTTTCATCGGCGATGAGATCGCCCAATTCGGCGTCCGCGTCCTCGCCGACGAGGGCATTGAGCGAGGCCGGGCGCATCGAGATCCGGCGGAACGTGGCCACTTTTTCCGCCGTGACGCCGAGCTCCACGGCGAGTTCCTGGTCGGTGGGTTCGCGGCCAAGCTCGTCCGCCAGCTGGATGGCGATGCGGCGCATTTTGGCGAGTTTGTCGACCAGGTGGACGGGGAGACGGATGGTTTTGGATTGGTTGGCGAGGGCGCGGCGGACCGCCTGTTTAATCCACCAGGCCCCGTAGGTGCTGAACTTGGTGCCGCGGTTGGGATCAAAGCGCTCCACGGCCTTCATCAGTCCAATGTTTCCCTCGCTGATCAGATCGAGAAGGGGGAGACCCAGGCCGGCATAGTCTTGGGCGATTTTCACCACCAGCCGGAGGTTGGCCCGGATCATCTGTTCCCGGGCGGCCCGGTCCCCGCGTTTGATCCTTTTTCCTAAACGCACTTCATCGGCGCGCGTGAGCAGGGCGATCTGGCCGATCTCCCGCAGGTAAGTCCCGAGTGCTCCTTCCCGGTCGTCCCGCATGAAGACACAATGCGCGGGCTGGCGGAAAAGGGGAAGGCGAACCGGATGCTCTGCCGCGCTATGAGAAAACCGAGCCGGTGGATTAGGCCGGCTGGAATCCCCCCAAGGGATTAGTCCTTGAGCGCGACTTGGGCCGCGGCCAAACGGGCCACCGGGAGGCGGAAAGGCGAGCAGGAGACGTAGTTCAGGCCGAGGCGGTGGCAGAATTTCACCGAATCGGGATCGCCGCCATGCTCCCCGCAAATGCCGAGCTTGATGTCCTTGCGGACGGATCGGCCCAGGCGGACCGCGGTCTCCATGAGCTTACCCACGCCGCCCTGATCGAGGACGGCAAAGGGGTTCTGACGGACGATCTCCTCCTCCTGATAACGGGGAAGGAAGGAGCCGGCGTCGTCCCGGCTCATCCCCAAGGAGGTCTGGGTCAGGTCATTGGTGCCAAAGCTGAAGAACTGGGCCGATTTAGCGATCTCATCCGCCACCACGCAGGCACGGGGCACCTCGATCATCGTGCCGACGAGATAGGAAATCTTCACGTTGCGCTCCTTTTGGACGGTGGTGGCCACCCGGTGGACCACTTCCAGCTGGAGTTCCAGCTCCTTGGGGAAGCCGACGAGCGGAATCATGATTTCCGGGCGGACCTTCATGCCGGCGGCCTGCACCTCGGCGGCAGCCTCAAAGACTGCCCGGGCCTGCATTTCAGAAATCTCCGGATAGACGATCCCGAGACGGCAGCCGCGGTGACCCAGCATCGGGTTGAATTCATGGAGCTCTTTGACCCGGCGAGCGATGCGGTCGGCTGAGATGCCGAGCTTTTCGGCCAGATCCCGCTGGGCGGACTCTTCGTGCGGGAGGAACTCATGCAGGGGCGGATCCAGAAACCGGATGGTTGCCGGACGACCCCCCAGGGCCTTGAAAATCCCGACGAAATCGGAACGCTGCTCGGGGAGCAGCTTGGCCAGGGCCTGGTTCCGCTCGTCCGCATTTTCCGCAAGGATCATCTGGCGGACATGGTCGATCCGCTGACCCTCGAAGAACATGTGTTCGGTGCGGCAGAGGCCGACGCCCTGGGCGCCAAACGCGACCGCGTGCTCCACCTGGTCGGGTTGGTCGGCATTGGCGCGCACCTCCAGCTTGCGGCGCTGGTCGGCCCACTGCATGAGCTGGGCGAACATCTTGTAGGTGGGGCTGTCGGCACCCTTGATGTCCTTATCGATCAGCACGCGGACGATATCGGAGGGTGAAGTCTTCACTTCGCCGGCGAAAATCTCCCCGGTGGTGCCGTCAATCGAGAGAAAGTCCCCCTTGCGGTAGTGCTTGCCGCGGACCGTGAGGGTGCCCGTGGCGTAATCGATATGAAGGTCGGCGGCGCCGCAGACGCAGACCTTGCCCATCTGGCGGGCCACCAGGGCGGCGTGGGAAGAGACCCCGCCGCGCGCTGTGAGAATGCCTTCGGCGGCGAGCATGCCGCGGATGTCCTCGGGGCTGGTCTCAACCCGGACGAGGAGGACTTTGGCGCCTTTGTGGGCGGCAGCTTCGGCCTCGTTGGCCTGAAAGTAGATCTGGCCCGTGGCCGCACCGGGACCGGCCGGCAAGCCGCGGGCGATAACCTCGGCGGTCTTGCGGGCGTTCGAATCGAAAACGGGGGCGAGGAGCTGGCTGAGGGAATCGGCGGGGATGCGGCGGACGGCGTCGTCCGGCTTGATGAGCTTTTCCTTCACCATCTCGACGGCAATGCGGACGGCGGCGAGGCCGGTGCGCTTGCCGTTGCGGGTCTGGAGCATAAAGAGACGGCCTTCCTCCACGGTGAATTCAAAGTCCTGCATGTCCTTGAAGTGACCTTCGAGGGTACGGCGCACGTCCTGGAGCTGGCGGTAGACCTCGGGGAACTGCACCTGGATCTTGGCGACGGGTTCCGGGGTGCGGACTCCGGCGACCACATCCTCGCCCTGGGCGTTGAGGAGAAACTCCCCGTAGAGAACCTTTTCACCGGTGGCGGGGTCGCGCGTGAAGGAGACGCCTGATCCGCTGTTGTTGCCGGTGTTGCCGAACACCATCGCCTGCACGTTGACGGCGGTGCCCCACTCGTGGGGAATGTTGTACTTGCGGCGGTAAATGATGGCGCGCTCGTTGTTCCAGGATCCGAAAACCGCGCCGATGGCCCCGCGGAGTTGTTCGCGGGGATCCTCAGGGAAGTCCTTGCCGGTGCGTTCCCGGATCAGCTTGCGGAAGCGGTCGGTGAGGGTGCGCAGGGCGGAGGCATCCAGCTTGGTGTCGGAGACGTGGGGATCCTTGGGGAAAAGTTCCGCTTTCAGACCCTCGATGACGACCTCAAAGGGTTCATGATCTTCGCCGGGGCGCTTCTGCACTCCCATGACCACGTCACCGTACATCTGGAGGAAACGACGGTAGCAGTCGTAAGCAAAGCGTTCGTTTTTACTGCGCTCGGCGAGGGCGCGCACGGTGCGGTCGTTCAGACCGAGATTCAGGATCGTGTCCATCATGCCGGGCATGGAGTCCCGGGCGCCGGAACGAACCGCCACCAGCAGGGGGTTGGAGGCATCGCCGAATTTCCGGCCCATGGCGTGCTCCAGTTTGGCGATGGCGTCGTCAATCTGCCGATCCAGGGAAGCAGGGTAGGTGCGGTTATGGTCGTAGTAGTAGGTGCAGACTTCGGTGGTGATGGTGAAGCCGGCGGGAACCGGGAGGCGGATCTTGGTCATCTCGGCGAGGTTGGCCCCCTTGCCGCCGAGCAAGGATTTCATCTTGCCGTTGCCATCGGCCTTGCCGTTGCCGAAGAAGTAGACGTATTTCACCCCCTTGGAGGAGGCGGATTTCTTGGATTTCGGGGATTTGGTTTTGGTGGGCATATGGAAAAGGAGCGTTTCGGAATGCCAGCGAAGGGGGCCTTTGGCAAGCCCGTTCAGGCCGGCTTGGGAGCAAGTGGCGCGGTTGGCGGACGATTTTTCCAGGCGGACTCTTGGAATGACAACACTTTGCGGATGCCTTCCTCGGCCAGGACAAGGAGTTGGTCAAACTCTTGCCGGGTGAAATCGTGCTCCTCGCCGCCGGCCTGGACCTCGACCAGGCGTCCGGTGCCGGTCATCACCACGTTCATGTCCACTTGGGCATCTCGGTCTTCCGGGTAGTCCAAATCCAGCATGGCCGTGCCCTTCAGCAAGCCGACGCTGATGGCGGCTACCGGGGTGCGCAGGGGATCCCCGGTCATCCGTCCGGAAAGCTGCAGGCGCTCCACCGCCCGGCGCAGGGCGAGACAGGCCCCGGTGATCGCAGTGGTACGGGTGCCGCCGTCGGCGGCCAATACATCGCAATCGATCCAAAGGCTGCGGGGGCCCAGGGCGGTCAGGTCGGTGACCGCCCGGAGGCTCCGGCCGAGGAGACGCTGGATTTCCGTGGAGCGGCCGTCGACTTTGCCGCGGGCGGAGTCGCGGGGTTTCCGGTCGTGGGTCGAGGCGGGGAGCATGGAGTACTCCGCGGTGAGCCAGCCACCTGGGACTTGCTGGTCCTTCATCCAGCGGGGCACGGACTCCTCAACCGTGGCCGTGCAGATGACCTCGGTTCGGCCGCAACGGAGGAGCACGGATCCCGCGGCGTTCGCGGCAATGTCCCATTGGCAGGAAAGGGGCCGGAGATCGCGGGGGGAACGGCCGTCGGGGCGTGAGCTCATCGGGAAAGATCCTCGGCGGCCCGGACCGTGTTGGAAAGCAGGAGTGCGATGGTCATGGGGCCGACGCCCCCGGGATTCGGGGTGATAGCCCCGGCCACGGATTGGACGGAGGCAAAATCCACGTCGCCCACCAAACGGTAGCCACGCGGGCTGGCGGGATCCGTCAGGCGGTTCACGCCCACATCGATGACGGTGGCGCCGGGCTTCACATGCTCCTTTTTTAAAAACAGCGGCTGGCCGAGGGCCCCAATGAGGATATCGGCCTGCCGGGTAATCCCGGGAAGGTCGGCCGTGCGGGAGTGCGCGAGAGTGACGGTGCAGTCCGGTCCCGGAGCCTTGCGGGCCAGCAGTAGGGCCAGGGGTCGCCCCACGATCTGGCCGCGACCCACCACCACAGCGTGCTTTCCGGCGGTCGGAATTTTTCCCCTCCGCAGAATTTCCAAAATGCCGGCCGGGGTGCAGGGAAGAAACCCGGTGGGATCGCCGAGGAGGAGTTTGCCGAAATTCAGGGGATGGAACCCGTCCACGTCCTTGGCCGGGGAGACCCGGGCATAGACGAGGTCGTTGGGCAGGGCAGCAGGAAGCGGGGATTGGATCAGGATCCCATGCACCTTGGGATCGGCGTTGAGAGCATCAATTTCCTTAAGCAGGACGGGTAGCGGGGTGGTTTCCGGCAAAACGAGGGTGCGACTGGCGATCCCCACCTCCCGCGCCCTTTGTTCCTTCCGGGAAACGTAGGCGCGCGAGGCCGGATCCTCGCCGACGCGGATAAAAACCAGACCGGGGACGACCCCCTTGGCCTTCAGGTTGGCGACACGGGTGGCGGTCTCCCGGTGGGTATCCGCGGCAAAAAGTTCTCCATCCAAAATGTGGGCGGCCATCAGGCGTTCACGATGCCGTGAACGAGCCCAAAGGGGAAGATGTGAAAGAGGTCCGCCTAACCGAAGAGCGGAACGGGTCGTCCCGGGGGAGGCTGGAGGACCTGGATTTCCGGTCGGCGGAGGGCGAGGGTCTGGCGGAACCACTCCTGGGCATCCGGATCCCCGTGGACGAGAAAAAGCTTTTTGGGGCGGGCGCGGTCGCAGACCCAGTCCGCCAAATCCTCGCGGGTGGCGTGGGCTGTCAGATCGAAGTGTCGGATTTCACAACGGACGGGCAGCGGTCCGTGCGGATCCGCCCAGTCGACCGACCCGCCGCGCCCGGCCGCGCGGAGAAGGCCGGCGGGGGAACTGGGCTCGGTGAAGCCCACAAAAAAGATCGAGTCGTTTTCCCGCGGGAAGAACAGGCGGGCCAGGGTATGGCTGGTGGTGTGGGGCGTCATCATGCCGGAGCTGACGAGATAAATCTGGCCGGATTTCGGGCGCAGGGTGGCGAGGCGGCGCGGATCGAAAGTTTCCGGTCGCACCTCGGGGATGATCTTGAGTCCGGCATGTTGCCGGGGTGCGAGGGAGCGCTGGCGGTCGTACACCTCGGTGAGGACCCGACCCAGTCCGCCGATGTAGATGGTCGTGGGGGGCAAGCGGCCGTCCCTTCGGGCGTGGTGCAGGAGGGTCAGCATTTCCTGGGTTTTGCCGAGGGCAAACACGGGCATCAGCACGGCGCCGCCCCGCGAGAAAGTCTGGCGGATGCCCTCGAGCAGGTCGTTTTCCAGCGAATCCCGGGATTGGCCGGAAGGCGTGGGTTGGGCGCCGCGGGTGGTTTCCATGATCACGGTGTCCCAAGGCCCTTCCGGGGGTTGGCAGGGAATCATGAGGGTTTGCCGCGCGAGGTTGAGATCGCCGGTGTACAGGGCGCGGCGGCCGTCCGAGCGAATCTCGGTGAGGGCGGATCCCAGGACGTGACCGGCATCGTGAAGCACAAATTCGAACTCCGATCCATCCACACGGAAAGGGCGTTGCAGGGGGACGGTTTCCCAAGCCACCACACTGTCGTCCACGCCGCGGTGGGTGTAGAGGGGGTAGTCTTGCTGCAGGGTTTCCTTTTTCTGCCGGGTCATGACATTGACCGAGTTGTGGAGCAGCGGTTCCGTGAGGGCGGCCGTGGCGGAGGTCATCCAAACCTTGGCGGCCGGGCGCGCCCGGGTGACCAGGGGGAGCGCGCCGGCGTGGTCGTGGTGCGCGTGGGACAGGATCACCGCCTCCAGATCCTTCGGCAACGAGTCCAGCAGCGGGGTGGCGCCCCAACCCTCGACCCGGGGATGCATTCCGGCATCCAGCAAGACCGAGGCGGAGCCGGACTGCAGGAGATAAGAGTTCGCCCCGATTTCCGGGGCACGGGTCAGGTTGGTGAGGGTGGTCATGGGCGGCGGAGCGGAAGCCGCACCCGCCGGCTCAGAACTGACCCCGCAGCAACTGAACAACTTCCTGGGGAAGCTGGTTGCCGGGCTGAGCCGCCCGGCCCACCAGCCAGTCGCGGGCCAGTTGGCTGCGGCGCTGGTTGAGGAGCTGGGCCTCAATCTTTGGCAGCTGGGCGGAGGACACCTCTGCGGATACCGGGAGACGCTGGGCGAGGTACACCGCCAAACCCCCGTTTTCCGTCCGGATGAAGGGGCTGACCCGATTGGGCTCCAACTGCGTGACGACTTGGCGGATCCGGTCGGCATCCGGAAAGGAGAGGGGTTTGGAATCGGCCGGGGCAAAGGAGGGGACCTTGGTTGCGGTGAGGCCGGCGGCCTTGATGAGATCATCCCACTTCGCTCCGCGCGCCAACTCGCTGTTCGCCCGGTCGAGGAATGCTCGGGAGGCCTGGTTCGCCATCTGGATCCGAGCCTGCTCCTGCCAACGGGCTTTGACTTCGTTCATGGCCTCACCCAAGGGACGGACCCGCCCGGGCTGGAGATCCTTCAGGCGAAGAACCAGAAAGCCGTTTTTGACGGGGAGGAAGTCGCTGATCGGGTCGTCCGGAGTTAAACGGAGCGCCGCGGCCGTGAGGCGCGGATCCGTTTCCCCGGGGAACGGGGTGTCGGCAGCGTTGAAGGGGCCGGCGGTTTTTACGGGGAGCTTGGCCTCGGCGGCCTTGGCGGCGAAATCCGGCCGTCCCTGTCCTTCCGGCAAGTTGAAGAACTGCGAAGTGAAGGCAAAGGCCGCCTCCCCGGCCTTGGTCCGGGCTGCCTCCTCGGAACCAGACGCGAGAAACTCCACATATTCCACGGTGACGCGGGCTGGGATGGCAAAAGCCTGCTCGTTGTTTTTGTGAAAGGTCTCCAAGTCCTGGGGGGTCGGTGCCGGAGGGGTCATTTTCGAGCCATCCCACCGAAGAACCTGGGCCTCCGCCGGGCCGAAAAGCTTTTGGAGGCGGTTCTCGGCTTCCCCGGGAAATACGGTCGCGGTGGAGGAAAGAGCGGTGAGGAGCTTTCGGGTCCGGACTTCGTCCAGAATGGCTTGGTTGAAACGCTCCCCGGTGAATCCCTGGGGGTTGAGGAAGTTTTCGGAAAAACGCTGGAAAAGCTCGGGGTCGTATTGACCATCCTTGAGGAACAGAGGATTTTTGCGGATCGATTCGAGCAGTTGGCCGGGTTGGGGTTCGATCCCGGCCTGGTCCGCCGCCTGGCTCTGGAGCAGCCGGATCCAGGTTTGGACCGCCAGCAGGCGGTCGTTGTCGGAGGGGATGCGGCCGGTTTCCAGGGTGATCTCCAGGAGGGTCTGGCGCTGGGCGGCTACCAGATCATTGAGCGAGAGGGTGCGACCCCCGATTTGCCCCATCTTTCCAGCGGCGGGGTCGATGCCTCCCGAGGGGGTCCAATTTCCAAAAAAGATAAATGAGATGGCGATGACGGCCAAAAGGATCAGGAGGAGACCCTTCATTTTGTCGTGCAGGAAGGTGATCATTAGGCTTTTTGGCTTGTCGGGGGGGTGGGAGGAAAGACCAAAATCCCTATCTCATGGCCCGATTCCTTATCCTGTTCCTTTTGCTGGTTGTTCCGGGCTGGGCCCAAGACCAGCTACGGCTCAAAAGCGGCGAGGTCATTTCGGGAACTGCCGTGAAGTTCGACACCGCCACCAAGGCGCTGACCTTTAAATTTGACAAGGGAACCTTGAGTTACGCCCAGACGGACATTGTCGAGGTCACCCTCAAGGAGCGTCCCGGAGTGGCGGAGGGAAGAGCGGCGCTGGAGCAGGGAAAAATGGAGGAGGCAGTCACCCGATGGCAGGAGCCGGTGAACCAGTTCCTGGGCGTGGATAATCCTTGGGTGTTGGAGTGCGCCGGAGGATTAGGGCAAGCCTACCTGGCCCTGGGAAAAGTGGCCGATGCCGAGGCCCTGTACACCAAGATGAAAAATTTTTATCCCACAGGGCCGGCGGCCTTGCGGGCGGAAGTCGGCCTCGCCGTGGCCACCTCCGGCCGCGACACGTCCGGCCTGCTTGGCAAACTCCAGGCCCTCGAAGGGCAGCTGAAGGAAAGCCTCCGACCGCTGCGGGCCGACCGCGAAGCCCTGGCGGAATTTTATTTTGCGCGGGGCGAGGCCTACGAAAAAAAGGGCGAGGGGAAAAAAGCCCTAGAAGATTACCTGCGGGTGAGCGTTTTATATCCTGACCCGCCCTCCTTGGGGCTGCGATCCGCCAAAAAGGCCGAAGCCTTGCGGCAGTCCAACAAAGACCTCGTCACGGATTAAAACCAACCTTAGGATTCCTCCCATGAATTTGATCATGCGAACAGCTTTCCTGCTTCCCTGGTTCACCCTGTCGGCCACGGCCTCCGAAGGAGGAGCCCATGGAGACACTTTTATGGACCTGTTTCTTTTGGGAGGCGCGGTATCCTGGCTATTGCTCATCGCCTCCATCCTCATCATGGCTTTTGCCATTGAGGCGGTCATTAAGATCCGTGTCGGACGGTTGGCGCCGGCCGCGGTGTATGCCCAGCTCAAAGATGCGTTTGTTTCCGGCAACTTTCCCCAGGCCGTGCAAATCTGCGCGGCCAACCCGTGCTACCTCACCCGCATCGTGCAGGCCGGGGTGGAGCGGTTGGGCCGGGGTCGGGACGCCGCGGAAAAAGCGATGGGCGAGGCCACCGCGAAGGAAATCAACGACCTGAAGTCCAATATCAACTACCTGTCCGTCATCGGGGTGGTCAGCCCGATGGTGGGATTGACCGGAACCGTCATCGGAATGATGAAGGCCTTCAAAACGCTGGGTTCCTCCGGGGCGGCGGATCCCAGCAAGCTCTCGGCCAACATTTCCGAGGTTCTTTTTGCCACCGCCTTCGGACTTTTCGTGGCCATCCCCGGATTCGTTCTCTACTACGTGTTTCGCAACCGGGTCCAGACCGTCACGGTGGCGGTGGAGCAGCAGATTGGCCATCTTTTCGAGGATGTTCCCTTCGAGCAACTGACCGGATACCGGGTGCAGGATTATCTCTCCGAAGGGGCGGGCGCCGCGGTGGCGGCAGCCTAAAACGGCGGCTCGGGGCCATGGCCGGCCACGGAAAAAAGTTCAGCATCCATGCCTCCGGCGGGGAGGAGGAACCGGAATTTCAGGTCGCTCCGATGGTGGACGTGCTCCTGGTGCTCCTGATGTTCTTCACCGCCACCACCACCACGGAGGTGAAAAGCCAGATTTCCGACCTGACGTTGCCGGACGCCCAGGAGGCCAAGGACCGGGAAAAGGGGCAGGGCCAATTTTTGATCAACATCAACAAAATGGGCGGGGTGGAGGCTTTCGGTCGGAGCGGCCTGGACGAAGGATCCCTGGCCCGGTTGATCAAGGAGGATTACGACAAGGTGAAGAAACTTGATGCCAACGCCAGCTACCGGGTCCTGGTGCGGGCGGACAAGGATCTCGGATGGGAAAAGACCAAGGTGGTGCTGAAAGCGGCCGCGGCGGCCGGCGTCGGGAACGTGGTGTTCGCCACCACCAAGGGAGGCAAGGGTTAGGTTATGGCCGGCGGCGGAGGCGGCGGGGAAGGGGAGTTTGGCCTGCAGATCGCACCCATGCTGGACGTGATGTTCGTTCTTTTGATGTTTTTCATGGTGATGGCTGGCCAGCAGGTCAAGGAGGCGGAGCTGGGGGTTTCCGTGCCCGGTAGCGGGCAGCCTTCCACCACGGCCAAGACTCCCGTCACCATCCGCGTTGCCCCGGACGGCGTGGTTACCTTTAACGACACGCCGGTGGACAGCCGGGAGGACCGGGAGATGCCCAAGTTGAGGGCGCGGCTGAAGAACTTGATTGAGGCCTTTGCCGAGCAGTCCGTGATCATCCGGCCCAACGACCGGGCACCCTATCAGCGGGTGGTGGATGTGCTTAACGCCTGCGGGGCGGAGAGAGTCAAGAACCTGACGTTTGGCGGATAACGCCACGCCCCTGAGTCCCGGGAAATGGGATCAGGGGTATGGACTTTGGTTCGCAAGGGAGGCTTGGGCTTTTTAGGCCCTCTTCATGGCTGAGGACTAAAAACCTAAAGGTCTAGGCGCGGCCCATGTACTTTCGCTCGCGGGTGTCGACCTTGATCAATTCCCCCTCCTTGATGAAAAGGGGGACCTGCAGCTGGATGCCAGTCTCCAATTTGGCCATTTTCATGACGTTGTTGGCGGAGTCACCCCGGATGCCCTCCGGAGACTCGGTGACCTTAAGGGTGACGCTGGCGGGGGGCTCCACCGAGACGGCCTTGCCCTCGATGAACAGAATTTCGCAGGTGGTGTTTTCGGAAATGAAATCCTTGGCCTCCTCCACCAGTTCGGGCGAAAGGGTGATATTCTCGTAGTTTTCCGGGTTCATAAAAGTGAATCCGGTGTTGTCCTGATAGCTGAATTCCCACTTTTCACGGGAGACGTTCACGGTTTCGAGGCGCTCATCCGAGGCCAACCGGTGATCCGAGGAGAGCCCGGAGCGGAGGGAGCGGAAGGTGGCTTGGACAAAGGCCCGTTTGTTTCCGGGGGTGCGGTGGGTGGTGTTCAGAACGATGAAAATATCCCCGTCCTTGGTGACGGCCATTCCCCGTCGAAGGTCGTTTGCGATGACTGCCATGGCGATGAGTCTCCTCTGTTGCGGTCCGTTCAGTAGAGCCTGAAACGGGCCAGATCCTGGGAATCCACCAGCCCAACCGGGCGGCGGGCCGCATCCAAAACGATCAAGTCCTCGATGCGGTGGGTTTCAAAGACATGCAAGGCCTTGGCGGCCAAACTGTCAACGGGGATGGTGACCGGATTTTTGGTCATCACCTCGCGGAGCGAGCGGCGTCCGATCTCCGGATCCTTCTGGTAACCGCGGGCAAAATCCCCATGGGTGTAGATGCCAAGGAGCTTGCCGCGGGGATCCACCACCACCGCCGCCCCGCAACGCTTGGCGGTAATCTGGGCCAGGGCCTTGGCCACGGAGGTCTCGGGTTTGCAAAGGGGAACCGCGGAGCGTGGACGCATGATTTCGCCGACCTTCATGAGCAAATCCCGCCCGATGGCGCCACCCGGGTGTAACCGGGCAAAGTCTTCCCGGCGAAAACCCCGGCTTTCGAGAAGAACCATGGCGATGGCGTCTCCGATGGCCAGCATGGCGGTGGTGCTGGAGGTGGGGGCAAGATTCAGGGGGCAGGCCTCCTGATCCACGGATACGTCCAAGGCAATGTCCGACTGTTTGGCCAGGGGAGAACGAAGGTTGCCGGTAATGCCCACGATGGGGGTGCCGAGACGCTTAAGCAGGGGAACCACGCGCAGGAGCTCATCGGTGTTTCCGCTGTAGCTGAGGACCACCACCAGGTCCTTGGGGGAAACCACCCCCAGATCCCCATGGGCGGCATCGACCGGGTCGAGCGCCACCGAGGTGGTGCCCGTGCTGGCCAACGTGGCGGCAATCTTGTGGCCGATGTGGCCCGATTTCCCGATTCCCGTGACGATGATTTTTCCGCCATTTTCCAGTCTTTGGCGCATCAATTGGATGGCCTTGAGGAACGAGTTTCCCAGGCGACGGCGCACCCGCTGCAGGGCGGCGATCTCGATGTCGAGGACCCGCTTGGCTTTCTTTAAATGATGTCCGTTGGCCATGAACAGGTTAGGATATCGGGGATCATGTCCCCGGGCAAACCGTCTTGCGGCTTGAGCGAAGGCCGGATTCCCCGCACGGTAGGCAGGTGAAAAGCTGGCCGGAACTTTTTCTCGCCTTGCGGTTTTTAAGGCCGGGCCGCTCCTTCGTTTCCGTGATTACGGTGCTGAGCTGGTTAGGGGTGGTGGCCGGGGTGCTGGTGCTGATTGTGGTGCAGTGCGTGATGCGCGGTTTTGAGGCGGAGCTAACCCGGAAGGTCATCGGTTTTCAGTCCCATCTTACCGTGGCCGGGCAGGGCCCCCTGCCGGAACCGGCCCGCCTGATGGAGGTCATTCGGGCGGAGCCGGGAGTCGTGGGGGCCAGCCCCTCCGTGGTGGGGCCAGTTTTGGCGGATGTCCGCGGTCGCATTTCCACGCCGAGAATCAAGGGTTGGGATGTGGCCACGGCGGAAACCGTGGTTCCCCTCAAGGAATGCCTGATCGACGGCGCCTGGCTGCCCGGCCCCGATCATCTGGTCGTGGGGGTGGAGTGGGCCCGGGCCAACCGAGCCGAGATCGGATCGGAAGTCAGCATCCTCGGACCCCAACAATTCAAGGACCTGATGGGCCGGACCAACGCCCCCGCATCGCTACGAAAAATTCCTTTGCCCAGGGCCTTTCGGGTCGCGGGGATCTTTCAAACCGGAATGCATGACTACGACGCCGACTACGTCCTGACCGACTTGCCGACCGCCCAGGAGATTTACGCCGTACCCGAATCCGTCCACGGCATTGCCATCCGGTTAAACGATCCGAACCGGGCCAGGGCGGTGGCCGAAAGCCTGCGGGGCAAGTTGGGTGCGGGAATCCGGATGCTGACCTGGATGGATCACAACCAGCGTCTTTTCGCCGCCGTGGCGGTGGAGCGCCGGGTGATGAGCTTTTTGCTCTTTTTTGTCATGGCGGTGGCCGCCCTAGGGCTGAGCGGGACTCTAATCACGGTGACCGTCCAGCGGGCGAAGGTGATCGGAACGCTGGCCGCAATCGGGGCCACGCCCGGTCAGATCGCGACCGTTTTCACCCTTTATGGGGTGGTGGTGGGAGTTCTGGGGTCCTTGGTCGGCGTAGTGGGTGCGGGGGTGGTCCTAGCCAACCGAAACACGATCGCCGATCTGATCGGCAAGGTTACCGGCCAGGAACTTTTCCCCCCCGAGATTTACCATTTCTCCTCCTTGCCGGTGCAATATGACGCCGGGGTCTTCCTGGGGGTGGCGGCGGCCGGGCTTGCGCTGAGCGTTTTAGCCGCGCTGGTGCCGGCATGGACCGCCGCGCGAACCGAACCTGCCACCAACCTGAAACGCTCATGAGTGCCCCGTTGCTGGAAATCCGCGACCTACACAAGAGTTATCAGCTCAAGGGAAGGGAGCCTCTTGAGATCCTTCACGGAATCAACCTGAAGCTGGAGGCGGGGGAGTGTCGTCCTGTTTGTGGACCTTCCGGCGCCGGTAAATCCACACTCCTGCATCTCCTGGGTGGTTTGGAAAATCCCGACCAGGGGGAAATTCTTTGGAGGGGGGAGAGCACCCGCGGGTGGGATCGGGCTCGTTGGGCGATTTGGCGTCGTCAGGCGGTAGGTTTTGTCTTCCAGTCCTATCACCTGATTCCCGAGCTGACCGTCGAGGAGAATGTACGCCTGCCCGCAATGTTGGCGGGAGTCCACCTGGGTGAAACATGGGAAGACTTGTTGGACGAGGTCGGCATGACCTTGCGCCGGGACCATCTTCCTTCCGAGCTTTCTGGCGGGGAACAGCAGCGGGTGGCGGTGGCCCGGGCCCTGGTGTTGGAGCCGGACCTGATCCTGGCGGATGAGCCCACCGGAAACCTCGACGGGGCCTCCGCCACGGCGGTGCTTGATTTGCTTGTGAAGATGGTGCGCCAACGGCAAAAATCTTTGCTTCTGGTCACGCATGACGAAACTGTGGCCGGGCGGGTGGGAACCCCGTTCCGGATCGCGGACGGCAGGCTGACGGAAGACCACCCATGATCATCTATATCGACGGAAAATTTTATCCCGAGGAGGAGGCCAAAATCTCGGTCTTCGACCATGGACTCCTTTACGGCGACGGCGTCTTCGAGGGCATCCGCGCCTACGAGGGGAGGGTCTTCAAGCTCGAGGAGCACCTCCGCCGGCTGGAGGACTCCGCCAAGGCCATCCTCCTGAAACTCCCGCTGAGCCGGGACGAAATGCGCGCCGCCGTGCTGGAGACCTGCCAACGGAATAAAATGAAGTCCGGCTATCTCCGTCTCGTCGTGACCCGGGGCAAGGGGTACCTCGGCCTTTCCCCCGATCGTTGCAAAAAGCCGACCATCATCATCATCGCCAGCGAACTGGAGCTTTATCCGGAGAAATATTACCGGGAGGGATTGCGGGTGGTGACCGTGCCCACGTGGCGGAATTCCCCCGCCGCGCTGGATCCGGCCATCAAGTCCCTGAACTACCTCAACAACATTCTCGCCAAGATCGAGGGCCAACAGGCCGGGGCGCAGGAAGTGATCCTGCTGAACCCCCAGGGGATGGTGGCCGAGTGTTCCGGTGACAACATTTTCCTGATCCGGGACCAGGTTCTCATCACCCCTAAGCTCTCCTCTGGGGCGCTCAACGGAATCACCCGGAACACCGTCCTGGAGATCGCCCAAGAGGCCGGTTGGAAAACCCGTGAGGACGACGTGCGGCGCTACGACCTGTTCACCGCCGAGGAAATGTTTCTGACCGGTACGGGAGCCGAAGTCATCCCGGTGGTGGAAGTGGACGGCCGTGCCATCGGCACGGGGAAGCCCGGCAAACACACGGCGGATCTGATCCGGCGCTATCACCAGCTGGTCACGACCACGGGGACCAAGATTCCCGCCTGACACGTGCCGTGGATTGCCAAAAGTGCGCCCGCAAGCCCGCCACGGTTTTCATGACCACCGTGGTCGGCGGCGAACTCAAGCGAACCGATCTTTGTGAGGAATGCGCCCGCGAAAGCGGAGCCGTTCATCCCTCCGGATTTCTTTCCGCCGAGGCTCTGCTGACGGGCGCGGCCTCCACGGTAGCGGAGACGGAGAAGTGTCCGGCCTGTGGGTATCCCCTGGAGAGCCTTCAGAAGACCGGCAGGCTGGGCTGCGGGGTATGCTACGAGAAATTTTCCGCCTCCCTGGTGGCGGCCCTGCAGGATTCGCAAAAATCCCTGACCCACGTGGGGAAGCGTCCGGGCAGGAAAAAAGCCGGAAGGGAAGAGTTGGAAGCCGAGCTGCAGCAGATGATCCGGACCGAACAGTACGAGGAAGCGGCCAAACTCCGTGACCGGATCGCCAAGCTCAAGCCGTCCGTGCGCAAGGGGAAATCCGGGTGAAGGTTTCCCTGGAGTGGCTTCGGGAGTGGTGCGACTGGGAAGGCACGGCCCAACAGGTGGCCGATCTCTTCACGCGCAGTGGCACGGAAGTGATCTCGATCCGCTCCACCGGCAGCCAGGTTTCCGGGGTGGTCACCGCCAGGATTCTGGACAAGAAACCGCATCCCAACGCCGATCGTCTGACCGTTTGCCAAGTGGACGACGGCAGCGGTCCGCGGCAGGTCGTCTGCGGGGCCAAGAACCACAATGCGGGCGACATCGTCCCGTTGGCCAAGCCGGGCACGACCTTTCCGGATGGCATGACCATCAAGTCGGCCAAGCTGCGTGGGGAGAGCTCCGAGGGGATGCTCTGTTCCGCCAAGGAACTGGGGTTGGCGGAGGACGCCGAGGGGCTTCTGCTTCTCCCCAAGGAAACGCCGCTGGGGCTCCCGCTGGAGAAGCTTTTCCCCGGGGAGACGGTTCTGGAGCTGGAAGTCACCCCCAACCGGGCCGACTTGGCTTCCATGGAAGGGGTAGCCCGGGAGTTTGCCGCCCTGGGAGCGAAGGCGAAGGACCGGGGTCCGATTGAGGCTCCCGCGACGGGGGCGCTGCCGGGCTGGAAAATTGCCGTGGCGGATCCCCAGGACTGTCCCGCCTATTCGCTTACCGCCCTGACGGTGAAAGCCGGGGGCGATTCCCCGGACTGGATGAAAAAAAGGCTTTCCGCCTCCGGGATGCGCAGCCTTGGGCTGCTGGTGGATGTGACCAATTACGTTCTCCTGGAGATCGGCCAACCGGTGCATGCCTTTGATGCGGCCAAGCTCCAGGGAGACA
The DNA here is from genome assembly GCA_964623555.1 of uncultured Akkermansia sp. GTDB lineage: Bacteria > Verrucomicrobiota > Verrucomicrobiia > Methylacidiphilales > Verrucolacustridaceae > Verrucolacustris. Next base: position 19,347 of record CAZURF010000007.1, read on the forward strand.
CGATTCACATCCGGCGTGCCAAATCGGGTGAAACCTTGGCGGGATTGGATGGCGGAACCCACCCCCTCACGCCACAGGACCTGGTGATTGCCGATGCTAAGGGCCCGGTGGCATTGGCCGGGGTGGTCGGCGGCAAGGAAAGCTCCGTCGGGGATGGGACCCGCAAAATTTTACTGGAATCCGCACGGTTTCATCCCGGCACCGTGCGCAAAACCGCCCGGAAACTCTCCCTGCACACCGAGTCCTCCCGCCGGTTTGGACGAGGGGGCCTGGATCCCATTCTGGTGGAACGGGCCAGAAACCGGGTGATCTCCCTGCTCCAGCAGTGCGGAGCCCTGGAGGCAGTGGGCGGGGCCGCGACCTCGGCGGCGGCAAAAACAAGGAAGGCCGGGGCGATTCCCCTCCGGCAATCCAAAGTCGAAAAAATGCTGGGCCACGCGCTGGACGCCCAACAGATCCAAAGCCGCCTGACTGCACTTGGATTCACGGCCCAGGGGGAGGGATGGATTCCGCCCAGTTGGCGGGAAGATGTCCGGGAGGAGATGGACCTCATTGAGGAACTCGTCCGCCTCGAAAACCTGGACCAGGTTCCCTCGGTGCTGGATCCGTTGGCCGAGGGGGAGTCGGTGGAGGATCGGGAGGACCGGCGCCTGCGCCGGATCCGCGCGTTTCTTACCGAGCGGGGTTACTTTGAAACCCTGACCGGCGGTCTGGTCCGGAAGGAGGAGGGTGCGGAGGTGAAACTTTCGGTGCCGGCGGGGCCGGAGGCGGCGGCCATCCGGAACTCCCTCATCCCGGGAATCCTTGCCTCGGCCGGGCGCAATGTCTCCCGTGGAACGCCGGACCTGAAACTTTTTGAGATCGGACGGGTCGCCGGGGAGAAAGGCAGGGAGGAGATGCGCCTGGTTCTGTTGGCCAGTGGGCGGGAGCGGCCGGTGGACTGGCAAGAGAAGGAGGAAAAAGTCGGCCCGTTCAGTCTGCAGGGGGTTTTGGAGGAGTTGCGGCGAAGCTTTCCCGGCCTGCCGAACGGGACCGTCGTCCGGGAGGCAAGCCCGGTGGAAAAAAAACAGGCGGGCTTGAAGATTCCGGTATGGGTGGCGGAAATTCCCCTGGGTTCAACCACGGGCAAGGTTGCGGAAACCCGCGAGATCAGCAGTTTTCCCGGCGTGGAGAGGGATCTGGCCCTGGTCCTTCCGGACACCGTGCCGTACGGGGAGGTGGAGAAGGCCATCCGTGCGGCCGCCCCGCCCGAACTCGAGGATTTGCGGGTATTCGACCGTTTCCGCGACCCCTCGGGGGGCAAAGTCCCCAAGGGGTTCTTGTCGCTCGGTTGCCGCTTGCAATTCCGTTCGAATGCGCGCACGTTGACCGAACAGGAGGTCAGCGGCTGGGAGAAGAAGATTCTCGAGTCGCTCTCCACCCGGTGCCAAGCCAAGCTCCGGGGAGTTCTTTGAACCAGATTGTTTTGGTTTCACGCCCTGCCCGGCGCGTGTGACGGAGCAATTTCTTTCGTCCGATATAATCAAATACGAGGCCCAACCCTAATCCGAACATGTCGTGCCTTGATTGGAAGGCAGACGCGGAAGCGGGAGCCTCAAGTTCTGGAGGATTCCAGGGTCGAAAGAAATTTTCCTAGCGCCCGGGTGGGGCGTGTTTTTTTAGGGGATCGTGGGGCCGGGAATCGCCGTCGCCAGGCTTCGCACCTTGGGAAGGTTGGCGAGGAGATCGGCGATGGCGTCATACCGGCCGGAAAGAAGGCCCTGTTGGGCGCTGGTCTTCATGGTGACGGGGAAGGAGAGTTTGCCCGCCGTCACCTTCAGTTTTTCGAGATCGATTTCCACTTGGGTGGCAGGCTCCGAGGAGATCAGTTGGGTCAGGGCCTGAAGATCCTCCTTCTTGGCGGAGACACAAGGGAGTCCGAGGGTGGTGCTGTTGCCAAAGAAGATCTCGGCAAAGTTTCCCGCAATCACCGCCCGAAAACCGGCCCGGACGATCGCCTGGGGGGCGTGTTCGCGGGAACTTCCGCATCCAAAGTTCATGCCGGAGACGAGGATGGTCGCCCCCTGAAACTTGGCCTGATCGATGGGATGGTTCTTGGATTGGCCTTCCGGAGTCTGGCGGATGTCACGGAAGAGGAATTCGCCCAGCCCGTCAAACGTCACGCAACGCATATAACGGGCGGGGATAATCCGGTCGGTATCGATGTCGTCTCCCTCCACCGGGACGGCCCGACCGGTGATTTTTTTGATCGGGGAAAGGGACATCTCAGGCCTTGGCAAAAACCTTGCGGGCGTCGCTGACTTCTCCGGTGACGGCGGCGGCGGCGACCATGACTGGGCTCATCAGGAGGGTTCGCCCCGTGGGGCTGCCCTGACGCCCCTTGAAATTCCGGTTGGAAGAGGAGGCGCAGATCTCGTCACCAACCAGCTGGTCGGGATTCATGCCGAGGCACATCGAGCAACCGGCCTCACGCCAGTCGAAACCCGCCTCGCGGAAGATCTTGTCGATGCCCATCTCGCTGCAGATTTTGCTGACCCCTTGGGAGCCGGGCACGGCGATGGCACGAATCCCCGGAGCGACCTTGCGGCCTTTGAGGAATTTGGAGGCCTCCACAAAGTCCGAGACCCGGGCGTTGGTGCAGGAGCCGAAAAAGGCGACCTGGATCTTTTGGCCGGCGAGTTTCTGGCCGGCCTTGAACTTCATGAATTCAAGAGCTTCCTTGGCGGAGGAGCGGTCGGCCTCGGGCAGTTGTTCAGGGAAAGGGATGGCTTCATCAATAAAAATCCCCTGTCCCGGATTGATGCCCCACGTCACGGTCGGGCGAATTTCGGAGGCCTCAAAAACCTTCACGTCGTCGTAAACGGCATCGGCATCGGACGCGATCTTTCTCCACTCGGCAACGGCGGCGTCCCACTCCTTGCCCTTGGGGCAGTAGGGGCGTCCTTTCAGGTACTCGAAGGTTTTTTCGTCGGGGTTGACGTAGCCGGCCCGGGCGCCGCCCTCGATCGACATGTTGCAGATGGTCATCCGTTCTTCGATGGAGAGACCCTCGATCGTCGGGCCCGCATATTCATAGGCAAAACCGGTGCCGCCGTTCACTCCCAGGGTGCGGATGACATGGAGAATAATGTCCTTGGCGTAGACGCCGGGGCCGAGCTTGCCGCGGACCTCGATCTTCCTGACCTTCAACGGGGAAAGGGCCATGGTCTGGGTGGCCAACACATCGCGAACCTGGCTGGTGCCAATACCGAAAGCCACGGCGCCAAAGGCCCCGTGGGTCGAGGTGTGAGAGTCGCCGCAGGCGATGGTGGTGCCGGGCTGGGTGATGCCCTGTTCCGGCCCCACGATGTGGACGATGCCTTGTTTGCCGGAGGGAATGTCGAAGAAGGTGATACCAAAATCGGCACAGTTCTTGCGGAGCTCCTTGATCATGGCGTCGGCCAAGGTGTCGCGAAAGGGTTCGACCCGCTGATCGGTGGGGACGATGTGGTCGACCGTGGCAAACGTGCGCTGGGGAAAGGCGACCTTCAGCCCGAGATCCCGGAGCATGCCGAAGGCCTGAGGACTGGTGACCTCATGGATCAAGTGGGTGCCGATAAAAAGCTGGGTGGAACCGTCGGGCAGTTTGCCCACGGCATGCCGATCCCAAACCTTCTGGAAAAGCGTCTTGCCCATAAAGGTTGAGAATAAACGATTTAAGGCAAACAGGCAAAGGTCGAGATCGGCAGGGAATCAGGCCGAAAGCCTTTGCCAGACGCTGGCATCGGCAAAGGAGAGCTGAAATTTGCGCCGGTGTTCCCGCAGGAGAAAGGGAATGTCCTGGCGGCGAAGGAGACGGAAATGGGGGCAGAGAATTTTCCTAATGGCGGAAAAGCTTTCCTTGAGCCAACGGGAGCGAGGGGTGAACTCCTCCGACCAGGTGTAAGGAGAGGTGAGGAGGAGAAGTCCGCCCGGCCGAACCAGTCCCGGGAGGACCTTTTGGAGAAGCTTTTTTGGATCCTTGACCCGATCGACAAGATTCGCGGCCAACACGAGATCGAACTTTCCCAGCGGCGGCAAGCGCAGGGCGTCCCCCGACTGAAAGCGAACGTGCTTTCTGAATTTTCCGGCGGGCACTCTGACCGTGGCGGGCCGGCTGATCCCTCCCTCCAGCTTTAGGCGAAACCTAAGGGAACCCCGGCGGGCGAGGACCCGGGCGGCCCGAATAAAGGATTTGGAGAAATCGATCCCGACAACCTCCGGAACTTCTTGGGCGAGCTCAAAGGAGGAACGTCCCACGGCGGAGCCAAGATCGAGGGCCCGCCCAGCCTTAACCCCGCGCCCGCGGGCTTCCCCGAGAAGCAGGGAAACGCAGGCCTTGGGAAAATTGCCGATCGGAAAGGGCGGGGGGCACCCTCTGGGCAAAATTTCTTTCGGCTCTAGGTAATGGAATGCGAGATACTCCGCGAGGGCGGAGGACGATTCGTAGGCGGATTTCAGGCGAGCAACTGGGCCAGGTACGGTGAGGGACGGTAGTTTTCCATCACCACCGTATCCTTGCCGCCCCGGTGCATGCGGACCTGCTTGACGACAATTTCCGGCGTTTTGTGCGGGGCGTAGAGGATGTCGTCGTGGGTGGCGTTGATCTTTTCTGCAAACTTGTCCGGGGTCAGGTGCCCGCCGAGGTGGTCGGATCGGCCGGTGGCGACGTGGATTGTGCCGAGAACCTTCTCGTCCTGGATATCGCGCCCGCTGAAGGGGAGGAGTTGGGTGCCAAAGCCCAGTTCCCCCAACTCCCCAACGACCGGATCGCGTTTCAGCTTCGCCAAATGGGCATCGAAGGTTGTCCGGTTGCCGGAGAGAAATGAGCCCCCGACCTGCCGGCCGTCTTTCACATCCAGGATGGCCAGGGTGCCATCCTCAAACTTCATGGGCATCTGGCCGGATGCGCCCGTGGGGACAAAATAAACCTCCCCGGCGGGGAGGTTGGCAACATCCGGGGTTTTACCGCGGCAAAGGCCGTGGGACTTCTGGGCTTCCTGGCAGCCCAGATCGAGGTGCAGGGTGCAGGATTTTCCCGCGACCTCGTAGTCAATCTCCACCCAGTCGGACTTGGTCAACCCAAGGCGGAGTTTTTCCGCTTGGCGGCTGACCTCGTTGTAGTCCACCGCGAGACCTGTTTTCAGGATGATCTCGTTCAGCCCGTGGAGGGTGGCGCCGCGAAAGCCGTGTTTTTTGGCCGAGGCGGTCAGCGGGGCGGTGGCGGAGTAGGTGGAGATGCAAAGGATGATGTCGTACTTGGGGTAAATGTCCTTCTCGAGGGAGAGGCGGCGACACTGGGTATCCACGACGAGATCGTCCATGTCCAGGTTGCTGCCTCCGGTTTTGCGGTAGGCGTAAAGCTCCCCGCCGGCGAGGCCCAGTTCCCGGCCGACTCCGTTGTTCAAACCCTGATAAAAGATGTCATGGGCGTATTTTTGGACCGTGAGGGATGTGTTTTTTAAAAAGGCGAAGTCCTTGACCTGGGTGGGGTCATCCAGATCGATCAGAACACAGGTGCGTTCGCCCTTTTGGGGCTCGAAGACGGTGCGCAGAAGGCGGGTCAGGTCAAAGGGTGGAAAGCTTTTGGGGATTTCGAGTTTGTTGATGGCCATCGGATGATCTTAAACAAAAAGCGGCATCGGGCAAATGCCGGCCTTCCGAGGGCTCCGCGGGACTGGTGCGTCAGGACGGGTCTCGGCAGAATCCAAACATGCCTGTTTCGGACAAAGATCGCTCCGACTATTTCGATTTCCTGCGTTTCCCGACGGTTTCGGCGGAACCGGCCCGGGATCAGGTCATGCGGGACTGTGCCTCTTGGCTGGAGAAGAAGTTTGGGGAGATGGGGATGGAAGCGGAAATCGTGACCACGCCGGGGGCTCCCGTGGTGCTGGCTAAATGGAGCAAGCCGGGGGTCGGCAAACGACGACGGGTTTTGATTTACGGCCACTACGATGTGCAGCCCGCGGAGATGGGGGATGGCTGGACCGGGGATCCCTTTGAGCCCCGCATGATGGATGGCATGGTCCTGGCTCGTGGATCAACGGACAACAAAGGTCAGATCTTTGCCCATATGTTGGGCGTGGCCGAGGCGATCCGGGAGGGGGGGGCGGCCACTGATGTGGTCTTTGTGGTGGAGGGGGAAGAGGAAGTGGGCAGCGATCATTTGGAAGCGGTGCTGCGGGCGCGAAAAGAGGAGTTGCGATGCGATGTGGCGGTGATTTCCGACACCAACATGGCCGGTCCGGATCAACCCACCCTGACCTACGGCCTGCGGGGCATTGCCGCTCTGGAAGTGGAGCTGACCGGGCCTTCCCATGACCTCCACTCCGGGGTGTATGGCGGGGCGGTGGTGAACCCCATCAAGGTCCTCACCCAGCTTTTGGCCGGGCTGCACGACGAGAAGTTTCGCGTGACCGTGCCCGGGTTTTACAAAAAGGTGCGAAAAGCGGCGGCTTGGGAGAGGAAGGCCGCGAAGGATCTGGGGGTGCCCGATGCCGAGGTGAGGCGGCAGGCGGGGAGTCCGGCACTCGCGGGCGAACCGGGCTATACGGCGATCGAGCGGATCGGCATGCGACCCACGGCCGAAATCAATGGGATCACGGGCGGATACCAGGGGCCGGGTCCCAAGACCGTTTTGCCCAGCAAGGCCTCGGCCAAGTTGACCTTTCGGCTGGTGCCCCACCAAGATCCCGCGGAGATCGCCGGTCTCGTGGAGAAACATCTGAAAAAACATTGTCCCAAGACCGTGAAAATGAAAATCACCCGGCATCACGGAGGTTTGCCGTACTTCTGTGACCCCAAGAAAGACTTTGGTCCCGCGGCCGTGCGGGCGTTAAGCCAAGCTTGGGATGGGAAGAAGGTCCATTACCTGCTGGAGGGGGGAACCATTCCCATCGTCAGCGTGATCCGGAAGGTGCTCGGGGTGGAAACTCTGTTGGTCGGACTGAGCCTGCCGGATTGCCGTGCCCACGGGCCGGATGAGACGTTTCCCATTTCCTACCTGGAGCGCGGGGCGAGGATGAACCGAGCGCTCTTGCGGGAAATTAGCGAAGTTTAGACCTTCACCATCCCTTTCAGCTTTCCGTAAAGCTTTTGGAGATGCGGCATGGGAACGCCGCTGGCGGTGCCTTGGCGCAGCGCCTCACCCCAGATGGATTCCAGTTCAACCGGCTTACCGGCTTCCCAGTCGAGTTGGCTGGAGGATTTGTAGTGCCCCATGGTGCGGGTGCGGGCGATCTCCTTGTCGATGAGGCCGGGCTCCTGCGGATAGCCCAACTTTGCGGAGGCGGCCAAGACTTCCGTCATCAGGTCCTTGGCCTCCTGGTGGAGAGCAGGGTCTTCCAAAACCAGTTGGGTGTCCCGTCCCCCCGGACCCCCGGCGATGCCCAGGCCATTGAAGGGAACATTCCAGACCAGTTTGTACCAACGGGCGGAGCCGATGGAGGGGGCCACGGTGCAGTTGACCCCTGCGGTCCTAAAGATTTGGGCGAGGGAGCGGGCCCGCGGGGTGTCGCCGCCAGACAGGTCGGAGAATTTGATATCCGTGCAGGCCATGTTCCGGGCGATACCGGGTTCGGGCCGGGAAACGCAGACATGGCAAACTCCGCCCAGCACCCGTTCTTTTCCGGCGATGGAGGCGAGGAGTTCCTCGTTACCGAGTCCGTTCTGAAGTGTGCAGACCACCGTGTCGGGGCCCAGGAGCGGTGGGATCAGTTTCTTAAGGTCGGCGTTGGCCGTGGTCTTGATGCAGACCAGGATCAGGTCGACGGGGCCGACCTCCTCAGGCTTTCCGCAGGCTCGGACGGGATGGAGGTGAAAGTCCCCATAAGGGCAGCGCACCTGGATGCCATGTTTCCGGAGATGATCGAGATCTCTGCGGGCGAGGAAGCTGACCGGGACGCCGGACTTGGCCAGCTTGGCCCCGTAGTACATCCCGAGGGCCCCGGTGCCGACCACGGCGGTGGAGGGCAGTATGGGCAGGGGGATGTCCGGGCCAAAAGGCATGCCTTATGAATAGAATGGAACGCTTGGAATTTACAGGCCTTTGCGGTCGGGCGAGAGTGGAGGTGACGGGTCCATAGCTCAACGGTTAGAGCAGGGGACTCATAATCCCTTGGTTCCTGGTTCAAATCCAGGTGGACCCAGATTGTTGTTGGAAGGTGAAAAGAGGGGGGGGTGGCTTAAGTTGATTCACCGGTTGTGGGCAGGAAATGAAACCAGCGGTCTTTTTGGGGAGGATTAGCAGCCGCAGTCGGTGGATTGTCTGAGTCGATGAGAGGAATCTTTTGGGCAGCAGGGTTCAGTATCGCGGTTGCCCTGGTCGCCGTCGGGGAGGAGAACAGCACTCAGCGACTGGAAGACGCCCAGCGGGGCATGGCGGAATCGAGTTGGCCGAAGAAACCCGACAACCGGCTAAGTCCTCTTTCCGGCAAGATGAAGGAAATGAGGGAGATTTCCCCTCGTTATTATGGACAGGGAAAGGAATTCCGCGTTACCGGCCTCGACTACCTGCAGAAGGAGTCATCGCTAAGCCGGCGACCGGACTGGGAAGGATCCGATGGGCGAGGCTGGGAGCAAAAGAGCTGGCGGACGCAGGACGGTTCCCGTTGGGACGGCGAAGCCAACCGGCGCTTCCAGCCGCAGGAATCGACGGAAATCAACCCGGCCGCAGTCCTGCAGTTCCGGGAACTGGCGCGCAAGCCGGGGCCAAGTTGGTCTTCCCGCTCCGCCCGCACAGCCCAGGGGGAGGATGGTTCCTTGAGGATGTATCAGGGTAGGTTGACCCGGGTGCGGGAGCAGGTTTGGAGGGAGGAGTCAGGCCCCCGGGACCTGGGATCGGGTAGGCAGGAAAAGTTCAGCCCCGATGAGGTCGAAAAAATTCTGTCTCGGCCGGTCGGCGAACCTCGAGGCGCGGCTAAGGAACAATCTCCAGGGGCATCTCGGCTCGCAGCTGCGGATAATTGACCAGGCTCGCCGTCAGGCGGGCGGATCCGGCGGGCAAACGGCCGCGGAGGGCCTGAAAGGGGATCACCAGCCGGTAGTTAAGGCGTTCGCCGGGGTTCAGGAAGCTGTAGCCGGCATCGGGGGCAAACTCAAAATCCTCGGACCAAGTGTAAACCACCTTGCCTTCGGCATCCCGGACGACCGCCTCGCATCGTTGGGCGGTGGGAAAATAGAGGAAGGTTCCGTTCTCGGCCCCGTTGGTCACCGTGAACCTCAGGGTGATTTGATCCTCGGGCTGAGGGTCGCGAATCCGTTTCAGACTCAACTCTCCCGGCGTGACCTCCAGATTGGTTCGAAAGGCTTCAAGATTCAGTTCGTTGGCGCCTTCGAAGCGCCTTTTGGAGCCCTCGATCAGGAAGCCGCCCTTGATCAGGCCTGGGGCGCCTTGAAACTGCTTGGGCATGGTATCCCGGGAGGCATCCACCTCGGCCAGCACGGCCGTCGTGGTCAATCCCCAGGCAAGGATCAGCAGAACCACCATGCCAGAATCCTGCCGGAGGTTCCGACCGCAGACAAATCGGGTCGTCATTGGCCGGCGTGGGCATAAGATAAACCCATGTTGCGATTGATTCCCTGCCTGGTGGGTTTGGTTGTTTGGATGGGGGCGGCGGAGAAGCCCCCGGTTCTCCTGCGGGTGCACCTGCAGGCCCCGGAGGGGGCCAAGGGGATGGTGACGGTTCCAGTGACCCTGCTGAATCCGCAGGAGACGATTGCCATCCGCAACCTTCCTGAGCTTTCGGAGAAAGAGATCCGGCAGATCCGGACCCTGGCCGACGGCACGGTGGTGGTGGAATTTGACGACTTTGGCAAAACCAAGTTGGAGGTGGCGACGAACACGGGGCGGGGCCTGATTTTGGTGGTGATTGTGAACGGCCGTGTGGTCTACGCGCCGACGATCGACACCAACCTGACCCGCGGAACGCTGGC